>NZ_DINY01000026.1:0-72511 GCF_002426075.1 Empedobacter sp. UBA5528
GAACTTACAACTCATAACTCGATAACACTCCTTTGTAGATTTTTATTGTCAGTCTTAAATCTTATGTCTTATAACTTATTACTCAAAACTCAGAACTTAAAACCCGCGTTAGGGATAGTAGTGTAAATCCTTTTGTAGGAGTTGGATTTTCTGTAATCACTTCTAATCTTCTTTTACAAAAGATTGGAACGGATAGCCCAACCGAGCGATTTGCATTAGCTGTGTTTGTATTATTTTGGTTATTTTATAAATAATATAAATGGAAGGCAAAGAGCGAGGGAACGCCCAAATAATTACAAAAAAAGCCCAACCGAAGTTGAGCTTTTAAAATATAGATGAAAGGGTAATAATTTACTCGCCTAAATATGAAACTGTCTTAGAATCTCCTTCAACAGTAACTTTAGTCAAGTTATATTTTGCTAAATTTTTCATTGATTTGTCCCATTTTTTACCGCTTAAAGCAGCTTGAGATTTTAATTCATTCAAATCAATGTTTTCGTTAGCTTTTAAAATTTCAATAATTTGAGTTTCTTCTTCTGTCAATTCGTAAGCTGGTGCAGCTTTTTCTGGACGCATTTGAGGGAAGAATAAAACTTCTTGAATAGATGGATTATTTGTTAAGAACATAATCAAACGATCCATTCCGATTCCTAAACCTGATGTTGGAGGCATTCCGTATTCTAATGCACGTAAGAAATCTTGGTCGATAAACATTGCTTCGTCGTCACCTCTATCAGCTAAAGCCATTTGTGCTTCAAAACGCTCACGTTGATCGATTGGGTCATTTAACTCAGAATATGCGTTAGCAATTTCTTTTCCACAAACCATTAATTCGAAACGCTCAGTTAATTCTGGATTATCACGGTGCTTTTTAGTCAATGGAGACATTTCTTTTGGATAATCTGTAATGAAAGTTGGTTGAATGTAGTTTCCTTCACATTTTTCACCAAAAATTTCATCGATTAATTTTCCTTTACCCATAGTCTCATCAACCTCGATCCCCATTCCTTTAGCAGCTTCAAATAATTCTGCTTCAGATTTTCCATCGATATCAAATCCTGTAAAATCAATAATTGATTGACGCATTGTTACACGTTTGTAAGGTGCTTTGAAATCAATTTTATGTTCTCCGAAAGTTGTTTCAGAAGTTCCATTAACAGCAATTGCACAATGTTCTAATAATCGCTCTGTGAAATCCATCATCCAGTTGTAATCTTTGTAAGCAACATAAATTTCCATTGCTGTAAATTCTGGATTATGCGTACGATCCATTCCTTCGTTACGGAAGTTTTTAGAAAATTCGTAAACACCATCAAAACCACCAACGATTAATCTTTTTAAGTATAATTCGTTCGCGATTCTTAAATATAATGGAATATCTAATGCGTTATGATGCGTAATAAATGGACGAGCTGCTGCACCTCCAGGAATCGATTGTAAAACAGGAGTTTCTACTTCCATGTATCCACAATCATTAAAGAAATTACGCATTGCTGTAAAAAGACGTGTACGTTTTAAGAAAATTTCTTTGACTTGAGGATTAACAACCAAATCTACATAACGCATACGGTAACGCAATTCTGGATCTGTAAAAGCATCAAATACATGACCTTCGTCGTCAGTTTTTACAATTGGTAATGGACGTAAAGTTTTTGATAACAACGTTAATTTTGTTACGTGAACAGAAATTTCACCCACTTTAGTTTTGAATTCATATCCTTCAATTCCAATAAAATCTCCGATATCCATCAATTTCTTGAAAATTGTATTGTACTCAATTCCTTCTTCAGACGAAGAAATATCATCTCTCGAGATATAAACCTGTACACGACCTTCGCTATCTTGTAACTCAGCGAAAGAAGCTTTTCCCATTACACGAACACTCATCAATCGTCCGGCAAGCTTGACAACCTTTCCTTCTTCGTACTTTTCCTTAATTTCTTTAGAATTAGAAGTTATCACGAATTCTTCGGCAGGGTAAGGCTCAACGCCTAAGTCTCTTAATTGTTGTAGTTTTTCTCTACGAATAATTTCTTGTTCAGACAATTGCATAGTGAATATAATTTATATAAAATGAATGCAAAATTATGAAAAATAATCTTGATTCACGAAGTTTTTATGATTTAATAATGTAAGAATTATCAGTATTGATGCGAGTTTTAGTCTACTAACTCAAAACGGCGCTCTAACGTGTAATCCGTATCTTGAAATTTCACCTTTTTGGTTTCGATACTATACGAAATCCAACCGTTATCTTTGATACGCGAAGTTGTTTTAACGTAATATTTTATGTCGTCTTTCAATCTTTTTTCAGATGGTTGTTCAGAACCTAATTTCGTAGCTAAATCTTTCAAATAGCTGTACCAAGAATTGGCCAACCAATCTTTATCGGCTTGCTGAAAACTTGACATAATATAATTGGTTTGCAAAACTCCAATCTCATTCAATTTCAATTCTGTTGTCGCTGGAGTGGGAGAAGTGCTAAATAAATTATCCATGTAAGATTGATAAACAAATGGCGCACTTTCTAAAGTAAAATTACTTTTTCCATAAAAATGATGGAATTGACGAATGTCTTTGTCAAATAATTTAACAATATTTTCTTCTGTAGAATATTGTTGAAGATTTTTTTTGATTAACGCAATCGCAGTAGGATTATCCAAATATTTATTCTCTAAATCTTCTGATGATAAAACCAATTGTTTGATCGTTTTATCTAAATCTGTATAACCTAAAAATCGTCCGTCTTGATCTATTTTAAAGGAAATCGAAACATTATTAACTAACGAAAAAGGATTATTTAAAAATGATTTTGAATTGAATTGTATATTTCTGAAATTCCACTTTACAATGGTTTCGTTTTGATAAATATTTTCAACTTGAATAATAACGTTATAAGTATATTGTTCTTGATGCGAAATCGTGTCATCTTCCAATTTCACTTCACTTGTTGTTACATTATATCGTTTTTCGTTTCCAATATTCCAATATGTTTTGGGAAAAATAATCGTTTCCTGCGGAGCATTAAAAATGGTATCATTTTTAACAACCGGTGAAATTGTATCTTGAATAGGATCTTGGGCAAATATTTTTATCGAAAAAAATAGAAAAAACAGATAATATGTAAAATTAATTTTCATTTATAAGTAATCAAACTAATTCAAAAATAGAGCAAATTATCTAAAATGAAGTTTGAAATTCGTTAAAAAATAAAATTTAGTCATTTAAAAGTTTTATACTTAATTGATTAACTGTTTTCTTAGAACCAATATTTAAGCTAAATAAATATTCAGATTTGATTAAAATTGAATTCAAATCGTACGTATTTTCATATTTCACTTTTAATTCAACTGTTTCTGAATATTTTTTGATTTCTTTTTTTACCTGTTCTTGCGACAAATTCAGTTTAGCATCATTCAACATATAATACGCCATTTCTTCCCATAATTTCTCAAAATCATCTTTGCTCAAATTTTGGTCAGAAGCAATTGTATACGTACCTTTTTCTTTGTTGATATCTTTTAGATAAGTATTTGTGGTAGAAGAAATTGGAAATCCAAAAATATTTTCCTGTACAGATTTTCCTTCATATGTTTCACCTAAACGAAAATATTGTCCATTAAAATAATTGAAAACGTGAATTTCTTGCTCAAAAACATAGGGAACATATGTTTTCGATTTGACCATTTCCTCAATGTACGCAATATTTGCCTTATAATCATCAGATTTTTTGCGTTGTTTACCAAGTTTATCTGTTATTTTAAGCAATTTTTCTTCAATCTGAGGAACATTTAATAATTCTAAAAATTCTCCAGAAGGATTTGTTGTGAATTCGTACTCTATTCCTTCAGAATTATTGATAAAATCGCGGTAAAATTCATCAGGATCATTGGATTGATTTTTACCATTTACAAATGTATACTTATTGGCAAAATCATTCTTGTCAACCAATTCCATCGATTTATTTGATTGGTTGATGACTTTAGAAACCGTATCATTTACAGAAATCGAAAAGTTACGATCTGTAAATGAGTAGTTATATATTTTGTTTAATTCTAAATTTGGTTTTACCTGTACAGATTTTTCTTCAAAATTCACCTGCGCAAAAATGGCAGGAGAGTATAGTAAAATCAAGGTAAATAGGCTTGTTTTCATTCTCTCTAAAAGTTGTACAAATATAGAATGATTATTGAATATCCAAGTTATTTATTGAACGAATCATTGTATCAATTGGCTTAGTTTCCGAAATTTCTTTTTCCATCAAAGTTCCACCGATTTCTTTCAGCTTTTTAACCTGCGGAATAAATCGATTTTCTAGTGAACCTATAGCTTTATTGTAACTTTGGGTTGCTTGGTTTAGATTATGACCAACCGTCGCCAAATGTTGTATTAAAACATTCACACGATTGTATAATTCTATTCCAGCATCTCGCATTTGATATATATTTTCCGCAACATTTAATTGTTGCCAGCTAAACGCAATTGTGCGAAGCATTGTAATCAAAGTAGTTGGTGTTGCAATAATTATTCTATTGTTTAGTGCATCTTCTATCAAAGTTCGCTCCAATTCTAACGCAGCACCAAAAGAACTTTCAATTTGCAGATACATCACCACATAATCGGGTGCTTCTGTGTATTGATTCCAATAAGCCTTAGAACTCAAATTCTTTAAATGTTCGCGTACAGCTTTCGCGTGCATTTGTAAATGATGTTTTCTTAAATTCTCATCTTCCGTTTCAAATGCAAGCATATATTGGTTTAATGGAACTTTAGAATCGACAATTACTTTTCGATTTCCAGGAAGATTAACGATTAAATCCGGGCGAAGCAAACCATTTTCGGACTGAACAGAAGTTTGTTCTTCAAAATCACAAAAAGATGACATTCCAGCAAATTCAACGACACGACGCAATCCAATTTCTCCGTATTTTCCTCTTGTGTGTGAAGTTTTAAGAGCAGAAACTAATGTATTGGTTTCTTTTTGCAATTTATCAGTTGTACCACGCATTGAATCTAAGAAAACTTTAATTTCTGAATAAGCGCCTTCTCGAGCTTTTTCTATTTCGGATATTTTTCCGTCAAATTTATTCAAGCTTTCATTTAATGGTTTGATTAACGAATCAATCGCTTGTTGACGTTTTTCTAAATCGTTTTGAGAATTAGAAAAATGTTTATCCAATGTTGTTTTCGCTAAATCAAGAAATTGTTCGTTATTACTTTTCAAAACTTGAGCTGAAAGTGCTTCAAATTGCTCTTTTAATCGTTCATTGGTTTCGAGCATAAACGATTTTTGCTCCTCCACAGCTTTCATTGCTTCTTGATGGCGAACCGTTAATTCTGTATTTTTTTCGCGCTCTTTTTGCCATTGATCCAAATTGAAATTTGCATCATCTTTTATTTCGATAAATTCATTTTTTAGCGAATCATATTGTTTCTGAAGTTCTTGGTGTTTTATTTCATTTCCAATTATGGCTAAATTTGCTTTCGATTTTGAATATAAAAAACTGATAACGGCTCCAATGATAAAAAAAAGGATGGATGAAAGTATGATTGCGCTGTTCATAATCTTAAAATTTAAACAAAGGAACGATTTTATACGACACAATATGTCGTTATTAAAAATAAAATCATAAAAAAACGATTTCTAAGAATTGTTTTTTCATCTTAAATTAATTGTTTTGATCTCTTTAGATAATTTTTGTGCCTTTTATAAAATTAATGTTAAGAAAAAAGACAGCTTGAAAAAGCTGTCTTTGTATGATCATAAATGAATAGAATCTTGGGATTCTGTCCTTAAATTATCTTTTGTTTCGAAGATAGAATTTTTGATGATTTGAGAACTTTCGTTCAAAATTGGTAAAATCTGGCTTTCGTCTTTTGTTTCTTTAAATCCTAGTTCTAAAATCGGATCGATATAATACAAAATACTTGATGTTAAAAGTAAAGAGATTATTAATCCTAAAGCCGCTCCACCAAATCGATTAATGATTCCTAAACCAACTGCTTCTACTGTTTTTTGTGTTAAACTTGACGCTAATTTTATTGTGAAAAAAGCAATTGCAAATGTAATAACTAACGCAACCAAAGAAGTTAAGCTATCTGCAACAATGTTGTAAGAATCGACATAAACTTCGATGATTTGATAAAATTTAAAACTGAACCAAATTGCTACAAAAAAACCGACTAACCCAATTAATTGAGAAATAAAACCTTTGAAAAATCCGTTGATAAAACCAAAAGCTAACGCAATTAAAATCAGAATATCAAGTTGATTGAAATCAGTCATTAAGCGTTTTGTAATTGATGTTTTTCAGCGATTTTTTTCAATGTTCCAACTAAGACATCAATATCTTCTTTAGTTGTTTCGTATGAAAAAGATACACGTAAAGGCGTCATTTGATCAATTTCTTCTTCTGTGTACAATGTTTGCATAACTAATGAAACTTTTGCTGCACCAGAACTGCAAGCACTTCCTTGTGAAACAGCGATACCAGCTAATTCTAATTCGAATCCGATTAAGGCATCATGAAATGGTAATTTGATGCTTAATAATGCATACAAACTTTTGTCTAAATCATCTGATAATCCATTGAAAGAAACGCCTGGAATAGCTGCTTTTAATTGATCGATTGTATATTGTTTAATTTCTTTGATGTGATTAACATGAGCTTCTAACTCATCAATTGCTAAATCAAAAGCTTTTGAAAGTCCAACAATTCCGTATACGTTTTCGGTACCAGAACGCATTCCTCTTTCTTGTCCTCCTCCAGCAATCAAGGCTTTTAAATGCGAAGCTTTTTTTGCATATAAAAATCCAGCACCTTTTGGTCCATGAATTTTGTGTGCTGAGCAAGAAGCGAAATCCATTCCCAAATCTTGGAAATCTAAATCGTAATGACCAACTGTTTGCACCGTATCTGTGTGGAACAATGTATTATTTTCTTGACACAATTGCGAAATACGTTTAATATCTGTTAAATTTCCAATTTCGTTATTAGCATGCATCAAAGAAACCAATGTTTTTTTAGATTGATCTTTAACTAATTCCTCTAATTGAGCATAATCAATGTCTCCATTTTTTTGAATATTGATGCGGATTACTTCAACTTTTCCACGATATTCTAAATCTTTGATACTTTCTTGTACGCATTTGTGTTCCATATCCGAAGTAATGATACGTGTAACATCTAAATCATTTACACAAGAACGTATAATCGTATTGTTAGATTCTGTCCCACAAGAAGTAAAATAAATTTCGGCAGGAGAAATATTTAAACGCTGCGCAATGTTCTTTCGAGCCATTTCTATAAGTGCCTTGGCTTCTCTACCAAAAACGTGGGTAGAAGATGGATTTCCGAAAACATTTTTCATCACATTTGCCATTTCGTCAACTACTTCTGGACGAATTGCTGTGGTTGCTGCATTGTCTAAATATACTCTTTGCATTATCGATTATTTACTGTATTGTTGTTTACTTTGAGGTTTTGAACAACAAATTTAAGTAAAATGTAAGGATTGAAAAAGTAAAATGTTATTTAAAACGCATCAAGTCCGAAGACAAAAATCTCCACTCAGGTGTAAGAAGTATGCCTTCTTTTGCAATATACCATGGTGAGATTAAATCGTTGCTTGGATTAGAAAGAATATGAATGTCTTGACTTGGATAATAACTTTGAGCCAAAATGAATATATTATTCCCATTTTTATCTTTCGCTAAATCAATTACCATTACAGCATGACTTTTTATATTTCCCTTTTGAAAAAATACATCGCCAATTTGAATCTCTTTGATAGAGATTGGTTTTAATAATTCAGCAATTGTATTTGAATTTGTATTTTCTAAATAATAGATCAAATATTGCATGTATTTCGTATGAGAATAATCTCCTTTTACATAGTCAGTGTAAGGAATTGGCTTTGTAGAAATTTTAGACAATTTATCTATTTCATTGTATTTTTTCGAACGGAAGAAATACTCTAAACGCAAACTCATCATCGCATTTGCATTAAACTGTACATTTTTTTTGGGTTGTTCTAAATCTAAAACTCCTACATATATATTTGGATTAGATTTTTTTTGACCATCAAAAGAATAAACAGCTGTATTATTGTTTTTGAGCGGAAGGTTATTTATCCATTTACCAAAATCTGTATAATTTTGATTCCTTTCATAATTTGGAGGTGTATCAAATCTCTTGAAAATCTTTAATTCACGTGTATGAACTAAACTACTTTCTTCATTTTCAAGCAATTCATTATTTGAAGATGATTTTAAAATCTGTGTGTTACAAGATGATAAAATGGTAAAAAACGATAGAGTTAAAAAAAATGTATTCTTAAAAATTTTCATTGAAATGTTGAAAAAAACGTGCTATTCTTTGGTTAAGAGTTGAATTTGATCTCTTAATTCGGCTGCTTTTATAAAATCTAAATTTTTTGCAGCATTTTCCATTTCTTTCTGCAATTTTTGTACCAATTTCTCTTTATCTTCTGTCGAATAATTTTCATTAATCTCTGCTGCTTGTTGAATCAAATGTTTTTGTTCGTAAGGATTTTCTTCAAAATCTGCTGCAGCTAAACTTAGTTTCGTTATTTTTTTGTTTAAAGCTTGCGGAACTTTATTGTGATCTTTGTTGTATTTCATTTGAATTTCACGACGACGATTTGTTTCATCAATCGTTAATTGCATACTATCTGTAATTCTATCTGCGTACATAATCGCCAAACCATTCACGTTACGAGCAGCACGACCAACCGTTTGCGTTAAAGAACGATGACTTCTTAAAAAACCTTCTTTATCAGCATCCAAAATTGCTACTAGAGAAACTTCAGGTAAATCTAAACCTTCTCTCAAAAGATTAACTCCAACCAAAACATCAAATAATCCAGCGCGTAAATCAGCCATAATCTGAACACGTTCTAATGTATCCACATCAGAATGAATATAACGACATCGAACGCCATATTTTGTCAAATATTTCGTTAACTCTTCCGCCATTCGTTTCGTTAAAGTAGTGACCAAAACACGTTCGTCTAACTCTACTCGTTTATTGATTTCTTCCATCAAATCATCGACTTGATTTTGTGTTGGACGAATTTCAATAATTGGATCTAATAATCCTGTTGGACGAATGACTTGCTCTACAACAACTCCTTCCGATTTTTCTAATTCATAATTCGCAGGTGTTGCTGAAACATAAATCACTTGATTTTGTAAAGCTTCAAATTCTTCGAATTTTAACGGACGATTGTCCATTGCAGCTGGAAGTCGGAAACCATATTCTACTAAATTCTCCTTGCGCGAGCGGTCTCCACCATACATTGCATGAACTTGAGAAACTGTAACGTGCGACTCATCAATCACCATCAAATAATCTTCTGGGAAATAATCTAACAAACAGAATGGACGAGTTCCTGGTTCGCGACCGTCTAAGTATCTCGAATAATTCTCGATTCCAGAACAATATCCCAATTCTTTGATCATTTCCAAATCGAATTCAGTACGTTCTTGCAAACGTTTTGCTTCGAGATGTTTTCCGATTTCATGATAATATTCAACTTGTTTACCCAAATCGATCTGAATATCAGCAATTGCACCATTTAAAGTGTCTTTAGAAGTAACAAAAAGATTGGCTGGATAAATATTAATTTTATCTAATTTAGTTGAAGTTTTACCTGTTTCTACATTGAAAACTGAGATTTCTTCGATTTCATCACCAAAGAAATTAATTCTGATTCCATCATCCGCATAAGCAGGGAAAATATCTAATGTATCTCCTTTAATTCTAAAATTTCCGCGTTGAAAAATACCTTCTGTTCTCGAATATAAAGCTTGGACTAATTTATGCAAAAAAGCTGTTCTCGAGATAATTTGCCCCGTTTCAATCTGAATCACATTTTTATGAAATTCTGTTGGATTTCCAATACCATATAAACACGAAACTGAAGCCACAACCAAAATATCGCGACGACCAGAAAGTAGGGAGGAAGTTGTACTTAAACGAAGCTTTTCAATTTCTTCATTAATTGATAAATCTTTCTCAATATAGGTTCCTGATGAAGGAATGTAAGCTTCTGGTTGATAATAATCATAGTAAGAAACGAAATATTCGACTGCATTATTCGGAAAAAATTCTTTGAATTCCATATACAACTGTGCCGCCAACGTTTTGTTATGTGCCAAAACTAAAGTTGGACGTTGCACATCTTGTACAACATTCGCGATTGTAAATGTTTTACCAGAACCTGTAACACCCAAAAGTGTTTGATAACGATCATTATTTAGAATACCATTTGATAATTCTTCAATAGCTTTTGGTTGATCACCAGTTGGCTTGAATTCAGAATTTAATTGAAACTGCATTCTACAAATTTACAAATTATTCAGATAAAAAAGGATTGTTATGAATTGTGATTTTACATAGAAGTTGATAAAAAATAAAAAGGCGACTTTAAGTCACCTTTTCATCAAAACCACAAAAAAATGAGAAAACTGTTTACTTAGTAAACAAACTTCCTTCCATTATTACAAGCTATTGCCCGCTATAACCATTGCAAATATATGTCGGTTTTCTGTGCGTGCACAATAATTTGTAATACTTTGTTTTATTGGTGTCGATAAAAGTTATTTATAATAGTGTTAAAACGTCTGATTACAACGTTTTCGTTGATTTGAATAAACTTTATAGTGTTAAGTTTACACTAGCGAATTTTCGCTAAATTCCATAATTTATCTAATTCGGAAATGGTTAAATCAGCTATGTTTTGACCATTTTCTTTCGCGATTTCTTCTAATTTCTGAAAACGTGTGATAAATTTTTTGTTCGATCTTTCTAAAGCATCTTCAGAATTGATGCCATTAAATCGTCCATAATTAATCAAAGAAAATAAAATGTCACCAAATTCCATCTCTTTATCTGTTGGATTTTGTTCTTCTTTGAATTCATTAATTTCCTCGATAATTTTATCAAAAACTTGATCAGAATTTTCAAATTCAAATCCAACACCTTTTACTTTGTCTTGAATTCGGTAAGCTTTTACCATTGCTGGGAGAGAAGTAGGAACGCCAGAAAGTACAGATTTGTTACCTTCTTTTAGTTTGATTTGTTCCCAATTTTGAAGCACCTTTTCTTCTGTATTTGCTTCTACATCGCCGTAAATATGTGGATGACGATGAATTAATTTGTCACAAATACCATTTAAAACATCAGCAACATCGAAGTTGTTTTGTTCTGATGCGATTTTAGAATAAAAAACTAGGTGAAGAAAAACATCACCTAGTTCTTTTTTTATTTCATCCGAATCTTTTTCGATGATGGCATCCGAAAGTTCATAAATTTCTTCGATAGATAACGTACGCAACGTTTCCATTGTTTGTTTACGATCCCACGGACATTTTTCACGTAATTCATCCATTATATCCAACAATCTTTCGAAAGCCTGTAATTGATCTTTACGTGTATTCATCTCTAATTATTCAGCGTCTTTATCTTTTTTTGCTGTTGTTTTTTTAGCAGCAGTTTTTTTAGCAGGTTTTTCTTCAGCGTCTTTTTTGTCAGCAGCCTTTTTAGCAGGAGCTTTCTTTTTTGGTTTTTCTTCCACAACAACTTCTTCTGTAGCTTCTACTTCAGCAACAGGAGCTTCTTGTGCTTGTTGAGCAGCCATTGCAGCTTCTACAGCAGCTAAGTCGATGTTTAATAATCCGTTTTTGTGTAAGATATTATACCATTGGAATAATTTTTTCAAATCAGAATCATAAACTCTTGAATCGTCATATTCTGGTAAAACTTCTTCCATATATTTACGCAATTCTGCACCAGAAGTTTTGTAATCGATCGTTTCTCCTCCGTTTTCTTTTTTGTAAATTCTGAAGAAAACTTCAGCCAAAGGAAATTCTTGTGATACTCCGTAAATAGCAACGTTGTCTAATAAACTAACATTGTAGTTAGAAGCGATTGAGATTTTTTTACCTTTTTCTAAATCTTCAACAACAAAACCACCTCTTGTTTGAGAAACTAAACGGTATAATCCTGGTTTTCCTGAAATTGCGATAACTCTTGATAAATCCATATTCTATTATGTTTAAGGGTCTATGAAGGGAATTTCATTTTGTAACTCGTGTTTACTTTCCCTTTTGTTATATTTTTTAATTTATTACTTATTAATTTCTTTTTAAAGCTCGAAATATAGTCAATAAAAAGCTTTCCTTCCAAATGATCGTATTCGTGTTGAATAACTCGAGCGCGAATATCCGAAAAAGTTTCGGTATGTTTCACCCAATTTTCATCAAAATATTCTAAAGTTACCGATTCTGGACGTGTTACATCTTCGTGAATGTGAGGAATACTCAAACATCCTTCTGTAAAAGCCCATTCATCACCTTCAGAACTACTGATTTTTTTTGGATTGATGAAAACTCGTTTGAAATCTTTTAATTCATCTTTTACATCATCATAATCTTCATCTTCTTCGAAAGGCGAGCAATCAACAACAAATAAACGTATATCTTTCCCGATCTGAGGCGCTGCGATACCAACTCCGTTAGAGTCATACATTGTATCGAACATATTTTGGATCAGTTCTTGTAAATTTTTATAATCTTGATCGATTTCTTGTGAAACTTTACGCAAGACAGGATCTCCGTAAGCTACAACTGGTAATACCATTTTCTGATCTTTTTTTATTAATTTAACGGCAAAGATACAATTTGTTATAGTTTATGTGATAAAAATGATTGTAAAATTATTACGGCACTCACTTTATCGACCATTCCTTTTTCTTGACGTTTTTTCTTTTTCATTCCTCCAGCAAACATTGCTTGAGAAGCCATTTTTGAGGTAAACATCTCATTTTCACGATGAATTTTAATCAACGGAAATTGTTCAGAAAATTTTTTCAAAAAAGGTTGAATTTGATTTTCAATCTCATTTAATTCTCCTGAAAAACGAACAGATAATCCAACTACAAGGTCAGAAACGTTTTCTTTCTCGATATATTGTTTCAAGAAATCCATCAATTTTGATGTATCAATTGTATCAACTGGCGAAGCTATAATTTGCAATTCATCGGTTACGGCAACGCCTGTTCTTTTTCCTCCGTAATCTAACGCTAATATTCGTGACATTTGGCAAATTTAAAAAAACGATTCAATAATAAATAATCTCTATGAAATCCCTTGATTATAATTTTTATATTTGTGGCTATTATTAATAAAGATGGAGAATTTAAAACAAATCATAGAAAAAGCTTGGGACAATAGAGAATTGTTACAAGAAGAGTCAACACAAATTGCAATTCGTGAAGTAATTGAGTTAATCGATAACGGACAATTACGTTGTGCAGAACCAGTTGGAGAAGATTGGCAAGTAAACGAATGGGTGAAAAAAGCAGTTGTAATGTATTTCCCAATTCAGAAAATGGAAACTTTAGAAGCAGGAATTTTTGAATACCATGATAAAATGGAATTGAAACGTAACTATGCTGAAAAAGGAATTCGTGTTGTTCCAAATGCTGTTGCCCGCTATGGTGCGTATATTTCTTCGGGAGTTATTTTAATGCCTTCTTATGTAAATATTGGTGCGTATGTGGACGAAGGAACAATGGTTGATACTTGGGCTACTGTAGGTTCTTGTGCACAAATTGGTAAAAATGTTCATTTATCTGGTGGTGTAGGAATCGGTGGAGTTTTAGAGCCATTGCAAGCTGCGCCAGTAATTATTGAAGATAATGCGTTTATCGGATCTCGTTGTATCGTTGTAGAAGGAGTTCGTGTAGGTAAAGAAGCGGTTTTAGGAGCAAATGTTGTGTTGACAGCATCTACTAAAATTATTGATGTAACAGGTGACGAACCAGTAGAAATTAAAGGTTATGTTCCTGCTCGTTCAGTTGTAATTCCAGGTTCTTATACAAAGAAATTTGCTGCAGGTGAATACCAAGTTCCGTGTGCTTTGATCATCGGAACTCGTAAAGAGTCTACAGATAAAAAAACTTCATTAAACGATGCATTACGCGAGCATAATGTGGCGGTTTAAGTAGAATAAATTTTATAAAATATAATCCTCAGCAGTTTTGTTGAGGATTTTTTATTTTCGAATCAAACATATTTTAGTAGTTTTGCTTTATAACTATGTTTTATGAAAATTTTGATTATCCAACACAAGATGATAGGCGATGTTTTAATCACATCATTGTTGTGCGAAAATATCAAAAGAGCTTATCCAAATGCTATTGTTGATTATTTAATCAATAGTAATACTTTGCCTGTTTTAGAGAATAATCCATACATCGATCATAAAATTGTTTTCGATGAAAAAGAAAACAAAGGCTTGATGAATTTGATTAAATTCTCGAAAAAAGTTAATCAAAATAGATATGATATTGTAATTGATGCTTACTCAAAATTACAGAGTTGGGTAGATGTTTTTATCAATAATGCACCAAAAAAAATATCGTACAAAAAGATTGGAAGAACGTTTTTGTATACAGATAATGTAGAAAAACATGACGAACCAAATTCATATTTAGGTTTAGCAATCGAACATCGTTTGTCTTTATTGAAGCCTTTAGGAATTGAAATTCCTTTGGCAACAGAACCGAAATTGTATTTAACAGAAGAAGAAATAAACTTTGCGAAAGATTTATTTGAAAAACATCAAGTTGATTCTACTCGTAAATCAGTTATGATTAGTTTACTTGGTTCTGATCCTTCAAAAACTTATCCGTTGAATCAAATGGCAAAAATGGTTGATTTTATTGGTCAACATTATAATGTCAATATTTTATTCAATTATTTTCCGAAACAATTATCGCAAGCAAAAGAAGTATATAATCAATTATCTGATGAAACCAAATCGAAAGTTTATTTTGAATTGTTGGGTAATGATTTGCGCGAGTTTATTGCAATTGCAAACGAATGTGATGTGATTGTAGGAAATGATGGAGGAGCAATTAATATGTCCAAGGCTTTAGGGAAAAAATCGTTTATTATTTTTTCTCCTTGGATTGATAAAAAAGTTTGGGCAACTTTCGAAGATGGAATTAATCACACAAGTGTTCATTTGAAAGATTATTTTCCTGAAAAACTTGGAGATTTAAACAATCGTCAAATAAAAAAACAAGTAAATGAATTTTATTCAATATTTGATTTCGAGTTGTTTAAAGAAAAGTTAGAAAATTTTCTAAACAATAACTCATTGGATAGGCAATTAATAAGTAATAATAACGTTGAAATAGAAACTAAAAAAGAATATTCTATAGAATCAATGTCTACTAAAATTTCAGCTTTACTGATTACTTATAATGAAGAAAAAAATTTACATCGTTATTTAAATGATGTAGATTTTGCTGATGAAATTATTATTATTGATTCTTTTAGTACCGATAAAACAGAAGAAATTGCTCGTCAAAATCCTAAAACTAAATTTGTAAAACGTAAGTTTGATAATTTTACGAATCAACGTAATTACGGACTTTCTTTAGCAAAAAATGATTGGGTTACTTTTTTTGACGCAGATGAAGGAATCCCACTAGAATTAAAAAAAGAAATTGTTTCGGTTTTTAATCAGCAACCTACTTTTGATGCATACTTTGTTTATCGAAAATTCTTTTTTAAGAAGAAGCATATTAAATATTCGGGCATGCAAAATGATAAAGCTGTTCGAATTTTTAAAAAATCTAAATCTCAATATAAATCAGATAGAATGGTTCATGAGATTATAGAATGTAATGGTAGAACAGGTTATTTAACAAACAAACTTGATCATTTTACATTTGATAATGAAGAAGAATATTTAGATAAACTGAATAGTTATTCTCGCTTACGAGCACAAGAACTTCGTCTTAAAAATTTGAAACCATCATTTTATCATTATACGATAAAACCTGCCTATCGTTTTTTTAATTATTTCGTAATGAGACTTGGTTTTTTAGATGGAAAAGATGGTTATACAATCGCGAAACTACACGCAATTTCTGTTGCAAATCGTTATAAATATTTAGACGAAATTTATAGAAAAGAAAATCAAAACTTAGGTTAAATAAAGAAGTTTAAGATTTTATTATACATTTGTCATACATTAAAAATAATACAATGAAAGCATATGTTTTTCCAGGACAAGGTGCTCAATTCTCTGGAATGGGTAAAGACTTGTACGAAAATTCTGAAATCGCAAAAGAATTATTTGATAAAGCAAACGAAATCTTAGGATTTGATATAAAATCAATTATGTTTGAAGGTTCTGCAGAAGACCTAAAACAAACAAAAGTTACACAACCAGCAGTTTTTTTACATTCTGTTATTTTAGCGAAAATTTTACCAGATTTTAAACCAGAAATGGTTGCAGGACATTCTTTAGGAGAAATTTCTGCTTTAGTTGCAAATGGAACTTTAGACTTTGAATCTGGATTAAAATTAGTTTACAAACGTGCTTTAGCAATGCAAGCTGCATGTGAAGCTAATCCATCTACAATGGCTGCAATCTTAGGGTTAGAAGATAAAATTGTAGAAGATGCTTGTGCAGAAATTGATGGAGTTGTAGTGGCTGCAAATTACAATTGTCCAGGTCAGTTAGTGATTTCTGGAGAAATTGAAGCGGTTAATGTAGCATGCGAAAAACTGAAAGAGTTAGGTGCAAAACGAGCATTAGTTTTACCAGTAGGAGGAGCTTTTCACTCACCTTTAATGAAACCTGCTGAAGAAGAATTAGCACAAGCTATTGAAGAAACAACATTCAATACTCCAATTTGTCCAGTTTATCAAAATGTAAGCACAACAGCTGTTACAGATCCTGCTGAAATTAAGAAAAACTTGATTGCTCAATTAACTGCTCCTGTAAAATGGACGCAATCTGTTCAAAATATGATTGCTGATGGTGCGAGTGAATTTATTGAGGTTGGACCAGGAAATACTTTACAAGGTTTAGTGAAAAAAATAAACAGAGAGGTCTCAACTTCTTCGGCACAAATCTAAACGAAATGAAAACATACCGTTCCAATGGAAAATTATTCCTTATCGGGGAATATATTGTAATTGATGGAGCGAAAGCATTTGCATTGCCCACGAAATATGGGCAATGTTTGTTTGTAGAAAATTCATCAGAAACTGAGAATTTAATCACTTGGAAAGCGACGAAATTTGATAATTCTATTTGGTTTGAAGCTGAAATTAGATCGAATGATTTAGAAATAATTTCTTCTACAAACGAGAAATTAAGTCAATCATTACAAAATATTTTAAAACAAGCTAAAATTTTAAATCCTGATTTTTTTGATTCTAATAACAGTTATCAATGTTTAACGAAGTTAGAATATCCGCAAGAATGGGGACTGGGAAGTAGTTCGACTTTGATTGATTTGATTAGTCAATGGATAGAAATAAATCCGTTTGAATTAAATCAATTAACCTTCAATACAAGTGGTTATGATATTGCATGTGCGCATCATCATCAGCCCATTTTGTTTTCGAATAATCCTATCGAAGTAGAAGATTTAGAATTGAATTGGAATTTTAAAGATCAACTTTATTTTGTTTATCTTAATCAAAAGCAAGATACACAAGCCGTTGTTGGAAATCATTATAAGAACAAATCAAAAGATTGGAAAATGATTCAAGAGCTTTCTGATTTGGTTGTTCAAGCAACTAAAGTTGAGAATTTAACTGATTTAGAATCTATTTTAGATGAATATCAAGAACGATTAGGAGATTTTATGCAAATTTCGCAAGTCAAAGAATTGCATTTTCCTGATTATTTAGGAGCTGTAAAAAGCCTCGGAGCTTGGGGCGGAGATTTTGTTTTAGTGACGTATAGAGAAGGAATGAACGATTATTTTAAAGAAAAAGGATATGAGATTATTATTCCGTTTTCTGAAATGATAAAATAACAAAAAAGCAGATTTAATTTTAAATCTGCTTTTTTGTTATTGTTTTTTACCAATCATGGCTTTTAATTTCTTTTTTCGAGCTTGTTTTGTTTGAAATTTTTGCTGGAATTCTTGTGTTTTATTCCACATTTCTTTAATAACTTCTTGTTCTGGTTTATTAATAAGTTTCGCATATTCTTTTCCCATAATTTCTATCATTTCTTTTTGAGGAGTTAGACGAGAAAAATTTTTCATTCGAATATCAAAACTCATTGAATTATGAAAATTCATGCGATTTAAATCAACCAAATAAAACTCATATTGATTTTCTCCAACTTGCTTAATTAAAGTATTTCCAGGAGAATGATCCAAAAATTCAATTCCAGCTTCATGCAAATCAAATGTGAATTTTGTAAATTGTTTCAAGATTTCATTTCGATTTGAATAATTAATATCTAAAACTAATTCTCTAAAAGTTATTTCAGATGTAACTAATTCACAAAAATAATAACTTTTTAAAAATGAGATTGTATTAAAATTTTCGACATATGCGATTGGAGTAGGTGTTTTAAAACCTAAATCAATTAATTTATTAGCATATAAGAATGATCGTTCAGCTTTTGATTTTCTGAAAAATCGATATACAAATTTATTGACAATATTCGGAATTTTGAATGATTTAATCGTAGCAATTTTACCCGATTTTAATGTCTTTTTTTTGATAGAATTTCTTGTGCCTTTTGCAATATAATCGTCAATCAAGTCAAAATTGTCAATAATGGATTTGATTTCAGTTTGCGTAGTTTGATAATTATTATTTACGACAATTTTCTGTGTCATTTTTCAAAATATTATAATTAATATAGAAAAAATCTATATTTCATTTTAATCTGTCAAAGATATGTCTATTTTTGTTGAAAATAAGGACAACTTAAAACAAGTTTTTTAAAAATTTTAGAACCTAACTTATGGTAAAAAAAATTCTTTTAGAATCTCATAATCTAAAGAATCGTGCAACTGGTTTCGGAGTTTTTAATTACGAATTGATTAAAGCTCTTTCGAAATTAAATTTTGATGATCAAATTTATTTACTTTACAAAAAACCTGAAGATTTAAGGACTGAATTTGGTACTAAATTTCATTATAAAAAATATTATAGTTTAATGCGCAATCCGTTTTTCAGAACGCGTGAAAAGTATGATGTTTGGCACTCCTTAAATCAAAATATAAAAGTTGAACCTTGTCATAAACCAAAAAAATATGTTTTGACGATTCATGATGTTAATTTTATGGAAGAAAATTCGCTTGATTATAGTCCAAATCACATTAAATATTTTAAAGAAAAGATTAAGCGAGTAGATGTTATCACATTTATTTCTGAATATGCAAAGAAACAAACTATGCAATATTTTGATATTTCGGGAATAGAAAATACAATAATTTATAATGGAAATTCAATTTCAGAAATTATAAATTGTGATGATTTTCAATCTCCATTAGATATTTCAAAACCTTATTTTTATACGATTGGAGCTTTTCTTGAAAAGAAAAATTTTGAATCACTTGTAAAAATGATGAAATTTTTACCAGATTTTAATTTGATTATTTCTGGGAATTGTACGAATGCCTATGGTCAAAAAATAAAAGATTTAATTGCTAAAGAAAAATTAGAAAACCAAGTTTTTTTATCAGGTAAAGTTTCTGAACGAGCAAAGCAATTTTATATGCAAAATTGCGAAGCGTTCTTATTTCCATCAACTGGAGAAGGTTTTGGTTTGCCTCCCTTAGAAGCGATGAGCTTTGGAAAACCAATTATTTTATCTGATAAAACGTCTTTACCAGAAATTGGTGGAAAAGATGCGTTTTATTGGAATGATTTTGAACCAGAATATATGAAAAATGTAGTGGAAGATGCGTTAAATCAATACAATCAAAATTCAGATTATTTTATAGAAGCTTATATCAAAAGAGCTGGAAGTTTTAGTTGGGATAAAGCGGCAAATGAATATCTAAAGGTCTATGAAATCTAAAATCTATTTTGCGATAAATAATATTTCGAAGAAAATCGACTTCATTCAACTTTCCTATAATACCTTTGCACTCAAATTTATAAAACAAAGAAAATGTCAGATATAAACGAAATTGTAGCCAAACTAAAACAAGGAGAAACAATGCTTTATCCAACAGACACAATTCTTGGACTGGGTTGTGATGCGAAGAATGAGGCTGCAATCGAAAAAATTTATCAGATAAAAAATCGTCCTTCATCAAAATCGTTGATTATTTTGGTTGATTCTCCACGTATGTTACAAAATATTGTTGAGGTGCCAGAATTAGCTTGGGATTTGATTGATTTGAACGAAAAACCTCTTACAATTATTTACGATAATCCAAAAGGTTTACCACAATCGTTAATTGCAGAAGATAATACAATTGCCATTCGAATGACTGATGATTTGTTTTGTAAAAAAATCATCGGGAAATTAGGAGGACCAATTGTGTCTACATCGGCTAATTTATCAGGAGAATCTTCTCCAAAAGTGTTTTCGGAAGTTAATCCTACTATTTTAGAGCGTGTTGACTTTTATCCAGATGAAACAAAAACCTTTGTACCTCAGTTCACTGCATCAACGATAATTAAATTAGGTCTAGATAACGAAGTAAAAGTTATTAGAGAGTAGTTTTTTATTTCAAAACTTATACTTTTGCAGAATGAAAATCTTAGAAGCCGTATCAAATCCAATTTTTAGAAATGTAGCAGAAGTTGCTGATGAAATTAATCAAGAAACTTATGTGGTTGGTGGATTTGTACGCGATTATTTATTGAATCGTGGTCAGAAAAAGGACATCGATTTTGTAACAGTTGGAAATGGAATTTTATTGGCTAAAGAATTGGCTAATAAATTAGGACATACATCACAAGTTTCAGTTTTTAAACGTTTTGGAACAGCAATGTTCAAATATAAAGACACAGATTTGGAATTTGTAGGTGCGCGAAAAGAAAGTTATTCAGAAGATAGTCGAAAACCACATGTTGAAGACGGAACGTTGGAAGACGACCAAAAACGTCGTGATTTTACGATCAATACATTGGCAATTTCGATGAATAAAGAGAATTTTGGCGAATTAATTGATCCTTTTAATGGAGTAGAAGATTTGAATAATAAAATTATCAAAACACCATTAGAGCCGAATGTTACCTATTCTGATGATCCTTTGCGTATGATGCGTGCGATTCGTTTTGCAGCTCAATTGGATTTTGAAATAGAAAAAAAATCTTTTCAGGCAATAATTGATAATGCAGAACGTATTAATATCGTATCTTTTGAACGCGTAATGGATGAGTTTCAGAAAATTATGATGACTGACAAACCTTCGGTCGGATTATTGTTGTTGGAACAATCAGGATTAATGCAACATATTTTACCAGAATTGGTTGCGTTAAAAGGAATCGAAGAGGTTGAAGGTCAGAAACATAAAGATAATTTTTATCATACGTTAGAAGTCGTTGATAATATTTCTGTCAACACAGATAATGTTTGGTTACGTTGGGCAGCGTTGTTGCATGATATTGGAAAAGCTGTAACAAAACGTTTTGATAAAAATGTAGGTTGGACATTTCATTCGCATGAATTTGTTGGATCAAAAATGGTATTAAAATTGTTCAGACGATTAAAATTACCATTAGGACCGCAAGTAAAATATGTTCAGAAGTTAGTCATGATGAGTTCTCGACCAATTGCTGTTGTAACAGACGACGCTACAGATTCGGCATTACGTAGATTATTGTTTGATGCTGGAGAAGATTTCGACGATTTAATTACGCTTTGCAAAGCTGATATTACAACAAAAAATGAACGTAAACAAAAACGTTTCAAACAAAATTTTGAAGTTGTAGAACAAAAAATAAAAGATGTTGAAGAACGTGATAAAGTACGTAATTTTCAACCACCAATTACAGGTGAACAAATAATGGAAATATTTGATATTCAGCCAGGAAAAGAGATTGGAATCTTAAAAAATGCCATCAAAGAAGCAATTTTAGAAGGCGAAGTAGAAAATAATTATAATTCTGCATTAGAATTTGTAATTAATATGGGAAAAGATTTAAATTTGGAACCGAAAAATATTTAGAAAGTGATATATAAAATTCGTGTATTCCTTGATGCAAAAGAGGATGTTTTTAGAGACATAGAAATTAAAGAGAAGCAAACATTATTCACATTGTACAAAGGTATAATTAGTGCTTTTAGTTTACAAGGTGAGGAGTTGGCGTCGTTCTATGAAGTAGATGAAGATGGAAACCAAACAAAAGAAATTCCTTTAGAGGATATGTCTGATGATGGAACTGATGAAACAATGGCTGATTTTTATATCAAAGAAGCTTTTGCTAATCAAGGAGATCGTATGGCTTTTGTATATGATTTTATGGAAATGTGGACATTTGTGGCTGAATTAATTTCTGTAGAAGATAAACCAGCTGTTCTTAATTATCCATTAACGGTTTACCGTTTCGGTTCAATGCCTCTTAAAGCGCCTAAAAAAGACATGATGGTTGATTTAGACGATGAAGAAGATATTGATTTTGCAGAAGATGCTGAATTAAATGATTTACAAATCGACGAAGATTTAGACGTAGACGATTTATAAAAACTACAACTAATCAACTTATATATCAAAAAATCTGAATGGCAACATTCAGATTTTTTTTGTGCTATATATAAACCATTTGATAATTTTTTTACTTCCTCAACCAACCATTTTTCCGTAACTTGCATCTACTGATAAAAGAAAGAATCTATGAAACAGCTACTGTTTTTATTATTAATTTTAACCAATTCGATGCTTATGGCTCAATCCCCAACGATTGATCAAAAGTGGAAGGAAATTGACCAACAAATGCAAAATGGTCAATTCAAATCTATCCAACCAAAAATTGATGAACTTAAAACGTTATCAAAAAAGCAAAATAATCAACAAAGTTATCTGAAAGCTTTGTTTTATGAAGCAAAAATAAAAGTCGCAACTTCTGATGAAACAGATGATGTAAACTTCGTTTTTGATTTGTTTAAAAAGGATTTAGATGAAAAATCAATTGTAAATAATGCGATTGTTTATTCATATTTAGCTGAGTTATATCAATTGTATTACAACGAAAATCGTTGGAAAATCAATAGTCGTACAAATGTCGAAAATCAAGCTACAAATGATGTGAGATTTTGGACAGAAGATACTTTTAAGAAAACAATTAATGATTATTTTTCGAAATCAATTCAACCAAAAAATGAATTAATAAATGCAAAATCTCAAGATTATAAAATGATTTTGAATATTGCAAATGATAAGAAAAATGCGCAACAACAATTTGATTTAACGCCAACATTGTATGATGTTTTAGCAAGAAATTATATCAATTATCTGAATGAGAATGATGAAAAAGATAAAGCAAATCAATTGCTTTCTGATTTAGTTGAGATTAATAAACAAAAAAATAACGAAAATGCTGTTTTGTACAATGAATTGATTTTAATTGATTCAAACCGAGGTTCGACTTCGGTTCAAGAAATTATTAAACAAAAAGAATTTTTAGCAACAAAATATCCAAAAGCATGGTATTCGTCTTATGTGTATGCAACTTTAGCGACAGATTATTATGGTTTGCAAGAAGATAAATTGGCGAACGTAAATAAGATTTTTGAACTACAACAAAAAGTTGCGAAGCTTTATCCAAATTCGGAGGAATTAGAGAATATAAATAATTTAGTTTCGAAGATAAAATCGCAAGAATTAAGTGTACAAGCAGAGCGATATATTAACGAAAATCAGAATACACCAATTCAATTAACGCATAAAAATTTGTCGCAAGTTTTTGTGAGAATTTTCGCTTATAATGAAGGTTTTGATGGAAAAGATAAAATACAAGCGTTAAATGTTTACAACGAAAATAGAATTGCAGAAGCGCAAAAATTTCTGAATAGTTTAAAGGTTGTTGATCAATATGCAATTGATGTTAAATCGTTTGAAGATTATCAAAATCATTCGACAATTGTTAAATTAAATCCACTAAAATCTGGTCGTTATATTGTCCTTTTTTCGAATAATTCTGAATTCAGAATCAACACAAAAGACGATATTGATTATTTAGATGTAATGGTTTCGAAATATGCGATAAATTCTTTAAATGATAAATTGTCGGTTGTGAATCGTGAAACTGGAAAACCAGAAAGTAATGTTGCGGTTGAGTTTTCTAATTTGACAAATTATAATAAAAAGGAAACAAAAACTTTAACATCGGATAAAGATGGAATAATAACAATTCCTTCGGGCTGGAGAAATCTTCAATATCGTGTGAAAGACGAACATACTATTTATTCAACGTATTACTACGATTATGATCGTGATGATGAAGATGATGATTCTTCTGTCAAGATTTTCACAGATCGTGCGATTTATCGTCCTGGACAAACGGTTTATTTCAAAGGAATTTATTATTTATCGAAAGATAAAACTCGAAATATCATTCCAAATTCTAAATTGACGATTGCTTTATATGATGTTAACAATAAAGAGCTTTCTAAAATAGATTTAACAACTAATGAATTTGGATCTGTAAATGGAAGTTTTATTTTGCCAAGTTCTGCTTTAACAGGTAACTTTTCGATCAGAGCTATTAATGAAGACGGTTATTATTCATTCAAAGTGGAAGAATATAAACGTCCAAAATTCAAAGTAGAAATAGAGAAAAATAAAGGTGTTTATAGTTTAAACGACAAGGTAAAAGTAGAAGGAAAGGCGATTGCTTTTTCTGGTGCTAATATCGATAATGCTAAAGTTTCGTATCGTGTTTATCGTCAAGAAATTTTTACATTTTGGCCTTGGTATCGCTCAATTCCAGCAGGTCGTGGAGAACGAGAAGAAATTACGTTTGGAGATACAACAACAGATGCGGAAGGAAAATTTAACTTTGAATTTGTAGCAAAACCAGCTTCGGAGAAAAAGAAAGATGAGGTAAGAACCTACAATTATTTTATTGAAGTAAATGCAACGGATATCAATGGAGAAACGCAATCAGAATCTTCTTCCGTAAAAGTTGGAGACACAAGAATATCGTTAAATATTGCTATTTCTGAGAAAGCTAAAGTAGATGATTTGAAAGCTTTCAAAATTGAAGTGAAAAACTTGAATGATGAAAAATTAGATGGAAAAGGACACGTCGAAATTTATTCGTTAAATGCACCAAAAGAAATAGTTCGTCGTCAAAAATTTACAACAGATTATAATATTTATTCGAAAGAAGAATTCAAAAAAATATTTCCGAATGAACCTTATGGTGACGAAATGAATCCAAAAACGTGGACAACAAATCAAAAGGTTTTTGAAAGTGATTTTGATACAAAAATTTCTGATGAAATTAAATTTAATCAAGCTTCAAATTTAGAAGAAGGTTATTATGTTGTAAAAGGTTTTGTGATGGACGGAACACAAAAAGTGGAAGTGGATAAATTGATTTATGTTTCGAATGAAAAGAAAGCAAATGCAATTAAAACACTTTTAGCAGTTTCGCCTAATAAATTGACTTTCGAACCAAAAGATGTTGCAAAAATTGAGTTCAAATCGGGTTCTAAAAATACATTTGTGTATTATGAAGTAGAGGCGAATCAAACAATTATTGAGAAAGGTTTTTTGGATTTGAGTAAAAAATCTGTAGTCGAAATTCCAATTAAAGAAGAATATCGCGGTGGAATTTATGTGAATTATGCCATGACGAAATTCAATGATGTGCAAACAGGAAGTCTTAATTTGGCAGTTCCGTTTACCAATAAACAACTGAAAGTTACGGCTGAAGTTTTACGTGATAAATTGACGCCAGGTGCAAAAGAAAAATGGCAACTAAAAATTGAAGGACCAAATAAAGATAAAGTTTCAGCTGAGGTTTTAACAAGTATGTACGACGCTTCGTTGGATCAATTTGCGTCAAATTCATTAGATTTTAATGTGTATGATTTTACAAATTCAAGAAGAAATAACCCTTTTAATCTATATCAATTTTATATAACAAATCAATCTCGAGCAATTTATTATCGTACAAATTATGATTTTTATGCAAGAGGAAATGCAGGATTAGACCTTAATTTATTTGATTTTGGTTTCAATCAATATCGCATGAATCGTATGATGATGAAGTCTGTTGCGCCAGGTGTAAAAATAAAAGAAGTATCAGAAAATGAAATTCATGTTGAGGTACAAATGGGGGCTGCTGCTGATGTAAGTTTAGAAGGTTCTGTTGTAACAGCTTTAGGAATTACAAGAGATAAGAAATCGTTAGGTTATTCAACTCAAGCAGGAGAACCTGGAGCTTCTGCAAATGTAACAGTTCGTGGAGTTTCTTCTGCCGAAATTTCAAATGCACTTTATGTTGTAGATGGAGTTGTGTATGATATAATGCCAGAACTTAATTCAGATGATATTCAGTCTATGAATGTATTGAAAGGAGAAGAGGCGACTGCTTTATATGGAGCAAGAGGAGCAAATGGAGTAGTGATTATTACAACTAAAAAAGAGGCAAACGCAACTTTAGATAATGTAAAAGCGCGTACAAATTTAAATGAAACAGCCTTCTTTTATCCAAACTTAAAAACAGATGCAAAAGGAAATATTATTATAGAATTTACTACGCCAGAAAGTTTAACAGAATGGAAATTTATGGCAATTGCACATACGCCAGACCTTAAAACAGGTTATTTGGAGCAAAATGTTCGCACGCAAAAAGACTTGATGGTTGTGCCAAATATGCCACGTTTCTTACGTGAAGGCGATCAAATTTCGGTTTCGTCTAAGATTAATAATTTATCAGATAAGGTATTAAATGGTTCTGCGAAATTGATGTTGTTTGATGCGTTTACCAATCAACCAATTGATGCACAATTCAAATTGACAAATGCAGTTCAGAATTTCTCTGTTGCAAAAGGAAGCTCGGATCAAGTGACGTGGACAATTGATGTTCCGAAAAATGTACAAGCAGTTGTGTATCGTGTGGTGGCTTCGGCTGGAGATTTTTCGGATGGTGAAGAATCGGCTTTACCAATTTTGACAAATCGTATGATGGTGACAGAAACGTTGCCGATTTATGTGAAAGAAGGTCAAAAGAAATCGTTCCAATTTGATAACATGATCAACAATAAATCGACTTCGTTAGATAATTTCAAATTAACATTCGAGATGACAACGAATCCGATTTGGTATGCAGTTTTCTCGTTGCCTTATTTGCGCGAATATCCTTACGAATGTGCAGAGCAAGTGTTCTCGCGTTTATATGGAAATATGATTTCAGAAAAAGTGATCAATTCAAATCCAAAAATTAAAGCTGTTTTTGATGATTGGAACAAAAAAGGTGAATTGAAATCAAAATTACAATTGAACCAAGAATTGAAAAATATCATTTTAGAAGAAACGCCTTGGATGAAAAATGCAGAAAGCGAAGAAGAGCAAATGAAGCAAATTGCAGTTTTATTTGAATTGAATCAAATGCAAACGGAAATGAAATCGGCTTTCCAAAAATTATCGGATAAACAACAATCAAATGGTGGCTTTGCTTGGTTTGACGGTGGTCGTCCAAACGAATATATCACAACGCATATTGTTTCTGGTTTCGGAAATATGAAGAAAATGGATGTGAATTTCAAAGCATTTGAAATAGATGTAAATCCATTAATCAAAAAAGCGATTCAGTTTATTGATGATGAGAATTTAAAACGTTTCAAAGAGTTCAAAAAAGATCAAAAATCATTCAAGGATGTTACGTATTCAGACGGTTTACATTATTTATATGCGCGTTCGTTTTTCTTAGAAGATTATCCGATGTCGAAAGAATTGGAAGAAATGAAAACAGCGATGTTAAAGAATCTAAATGATACAAAATTAGAGTTGTCGTTGCAACAAAAAGCAATGGCTGCAATTGTGATGAATCGTTTTGGAATGCAGTCTGCTGCTAAGATTGTAGTCAATTCGATCAAAGAAAAAGCAGTAGAATCGGATGAAATGGGTATGTATTGGAAAGAAAATCAACCGGGTTGGTTTTGGTATCAAGCGCCTGTAGAAACACAATCGTTGTTAATCGAAGCATTTGACGAGGTAACAAAAGATGAAAAATCTGTCGAAGAAATGAAAGTTTGGTTATTGAAAAATCGTCAAACAAATCAGTGGAATTCGACAAAAGCAACGACAAAAGCGGTTTATGCTTTAATGAATTTCGGAAAATCTTGGATAGATGCAGAGAAAGGAATTGAAGTGAAGATCGGAAATCAAAAAATTGATTTAGATAACAATGCGCAAGCTGGTTCGGGTTATGTAAAAACTTCTTGGAACAAAGAAGAAATTAAACCTGAAATGGGTAAAGTTGAAGTTTCGAAAACTTCTCCAGGTGTTGCTTGGGGAGCGATGTATTGGCAATATTTTGAAGATTTAGATAAAATAAAATCTGCTGAAACTGGAATTAAATTCAACAAGAAATTATTTGTTAAATCGAATTCTGCAAATGGTCCAATTCTGAAAGAAATTACAACGTCAACACCGATAAAAGTTGGTGATATTGTAACTGTTCGATTAGAGATTTCTGTTGATCGCAACATGCAGTTTGTACACATCAAAGATATGCGTGCAAGTGGTTTCGAACCTGTGAATGTACTTTCTGGTTACAAATGGAAAGGCGAATTTGGATATTACGAAAGCACAAGAGATGCTGCAACTAATTTCTTTTCGGATTACATGAGAAAAGGAACATATGTTTTCGAATATGATTTGAAAGCGAATAATGCAGGTAATTTCTCGAACGGAATTACATCGATGCAAAATATGTATGCACCAGAATTGAGTGCGCAAAGTGAAGGAATTCGTGTTGAAATTAAATAGATTTTAACTTGTAAGTTTAATAATAAAGGCAAGATTTTTAATCTTGCCTTTATTTTGGTTAAAAGATACCTAAGAGTTGGTGAACTCTTAAGCAAGAGTTTAGTAATTCCTGCTTAGCTTTCTTTTGATTTATGAGTTGCGTGAGTTACGAGATTAGTGTTTCGAATTTTACACTTTGTAAAACATATTACGTACAACTTAAAACGTTAAGCGTATCACATACAATTCAAGATTTTATTTATCTTTAAAATCAAATAACACTAAATGAAGAAAAGACTTCTACTCAATATTGTACTCATTCCTTTTATCGGATTTGCGCAGCTGCAAACCATTTTTCAATCTAAAATAGATTCGATTTACGAAAAAAATAAAAACGCTGTCGGAATTATTGTTCACGTTGAAGCACCAGAACAAAACATTTCGTGGAGTTATGCAAAAGGAGTTTTGGATATTAAAACCAACGAAATTTTAAACAGCCAACAACCGGTTTTAATCGCAAGTAATACCAAACCTTATGTAGCTGCTGCAATTTTGCGTTTGGTAGAAAAAGGTCAAGTTAGAATTAACCAATCGATCAAGAATTTATTGTCTAAGAAGACTCGTCAATTGCTCGAAAAAGATGGTTATGATTTGAATACGATAACAGTCAAACATTTGTTGTCGCACACTTCTGGAATACAAGATTATGTCGATGATGCGTATTTTGAATTAGTTAATCAGCGACCGCAATATAAATGGACGAAGGAGGAACAAATAAAACGAGCAATGGAAATCGGAAGTCCACAAAAAGTAGGAGAAAAGTTTAGTTACGGTGATATCAATTATTTGCTTTTAGCAGAAATTATTGAACAAAAAACGCGTCAACCATTTTACAAAGTAATTCGAGATTTGTTAAAGTATAAAGAATTAGGTTTGACACAAACGTGGTTTATCGATTTGGAGAAATATCCTTCGAAAACACTTCCGCTTGCGCATCAATATGCAGATAAATACAAGTGGGATTCGTATGATTTAGATCCTTCGTGGGATTTGTATGGTGGTGGTGGAATAGCTTCGACAGCGAAAGAATCGGCTCTGTTTTTTCAGTATTTGTTTGAAGGGAAAATTATTCAGAATAAACAAATTTTGGATTCGATGTCAACATATGTTTTACCTTCGGATCAATCGAAATATTGTTTGGGAATTTATCATTTTGATATGGGATTCAATGCCTATTATCATGGTGGTTGGTGGGGAACAGATGTGATTTATTCGCCAGAAACTAATGCGACAATTACAGTTTTTATCTTGCAAAAAGGGTTTCAACATATCATTAATCCTTTTATTGGAAAAGAATTTCTGAAGTTGTTGATGAAGAAGAGTTAGAATTTTGAATAATTTTCTCATAAGATTTGACATTTTTTTAATTCATTCTAAGTATAAAACTTTCTAAATTTGAGGCATGAAAAAATCAATACTTAGTATATTTTCTGCAATTGTTTTAACGTTCTCAGTTACAGCAAATGCACAAGAAATCGAAGAACAAATCGTAATCGAAAATCGTGTAAATGATGCCAAACAACAAGATAAACCTTATGTTATCTTGATTTCGGCAGATGGTTTTCGTTATGATTATGCTCAAAAACATGAAGCTAAAAATCTATTAGCTTTGGCTAAAAATGGAGTGAAAGCAGATGCCATGTATCCGTCTTTTCCTTCTGTTACATTTCCAAATCATTATACAATTGTAACTGGTTTAACACCTATTCATCATGGTTTGGTAGGAAATAATATGTTAGACAGAGAAGTTGGTGATCGTTATTTATTGGGAAATAGAAATGCAGTTATCAATCCGAAATGGTACGGAGGAACGCCAATCTGGAACCTTGCAGAACAGAACAAAATGTTAGCTGCTTGTTACTATTGGCCAGGTTCGGAAGCGCCTATTAATGGTATGTTCCCAACGTATTCGTACAAGTATTCGGAAAAATCACCAATTGATTACCGTATTCAGCAAGTTGTAAATTGGTTGGAGTTACCAGCTGAAAAACGTCCACATTTAATTACGTTTTATTTTCCGGAAGTAGATCACGCAGGGCATTCTTTTGGTCCTGATGCACCTGAAACAAAGGAAGCTGTACAATTTGTAGATCAATCAATCAAGAAATTGAATGATGAGGTTGCAAAAACAGGTTTGAAAGTGAATTTTGTTTTTGTTTCTGATCATGGAATGACAAGAATTGATGATGAAAATCCATTGAAATTGCCAATTAAAATTGATGAATCAAAAGTACAAGTTGCTTCAAATGGTTCTTATGTAAGTCTTTTTGTAAAAGATAAAAATGATATCGAATCAATTTACAAAGAAATAAAAGCAGTTCAGAATAATACGTTCGAAGTGTATAAAACAACAAATGTCCCATCTAAATATCATTTTGATAAAAAGAATGATCGATACAATCGTATTGGAGATATTATTTTGATTGCACATGCTCCAAACTATTTCTCAAACAAAAATGCACCGAAAGGTTCGCATGGTTTTTATGTAAAAGAAACGCCAGAAATGAAAGCGACTTTTATGGCTTGGGGACCAAATATTAAGTCTGGTAAAGAGATTAAAGTTTTTCCAAATACAGAAATCTATCCAATGCTTGCGAAGATATTAGGTTTACCAATTCAAGAAAAAATTGATGGAACAAATCAATTAGCCAATAAAATTTTGGTGAAATAATTTAGATTTTACTCAAAATACAAAGCCAACTTATTAAGAGTTGGCTTTTTTTGTTATTGAATTTTCATTGACTTATAAGAATTCGTCATTTTGAATTTATTTTTTCTTAAAATTCAGATTTGATATAATAATAGCAAAAATAATAACGGCGATTCCTGTCCATTGTATTGCGAGTACTTGTTCATGTAAAAGCACAAAAGCCATGGTTACTGAAACGGGTAATTCTAACGAAGAAACAATACTTCCCAAACCTAATCCTGTGTGCGGAAAACCTTTGTTTAAAAGAATAGGAGGTAAGACAGTTCCGAAAATTGCCAACGGTAATCCCCAAGTATAAAAAATGCTAAAATTGAATGCATGAATTCCATTTACATCATTTGAAAAGTTGTTGTAAAAGCTCATTAAACCATCAAAGTAATAAGGTCCGATTTGGCTAAAAAACAAAAATAGAGACACAATAATAGAACCTCCAAAAAGCATCCACAAACTTTTTTTATAAGCTGGTAAATAATTGGCTAAACTATTCGATGTAAACATGGTAGTCGTAAAAGAACAAGCTGCTAAAAATCCCCAAAACAATCCTTTAGGATTTAACTCGACTTCTTGGTTGATTAAATTTGTTGCCAAAACAGTTCCAAATAATACCAAAACCATTGCAATTAATTTTTTGGCAGAAGGAAATTGTTTTCCCAAAATACTCTCAACCAAAATACTAATCCAAACCGTTTGCATCAACAATACAATTGCGATTGACACATTGATATATTGTACCGCTAGATAGTAAAATAAACTTGTGAAACCTAACGAAGTTCCAGCAAGAATCAACCTTTTTTTATCTTTTTGTTCAATCTTTGGTAAATCTTTTTTACTCATCATAAATAAGTTGATGATTCCCAAAATCAAAATTCCTAATACAAACTGAGAAGTTGTTACCTCGGCAGTCGTATAGCCTTGATCGTATGCAATTTTTACAAATGTTGCTAACATTCCGTAGAAGCTAGCGCCCATTGCAACGAACAAAACTCCCTTCAAAATACTTTTATTTTCCATAATTTTTTACGCAAAAAAACGGCCTGATTAAATTTAAAATCAAGCCGTGCAAGTTACTTTATTTTTTCTGACTAAAAAAGTCCGTTAATTTCTCCTTCTATTTTATTGAAAATGAATCCTAAATCTTCTTTATTTTCAACAAAATCTAAATTATCCACGTCGATTACCAACACTTTTCCTTCTTTATAATTCGAAATCCACTTGTCGTATTTCTCGTTTAGACGATTCAAATAATCAATACTAATCGAATTTTCGTAATCGCGACCACGTTTCTGAATTTGCGAAACCAATGTAGGAATTGAAGCTTTAAGATAAATCAATAAATCTGGTGCTTCTACAAAACTTGTCATCAAATTAAAAACACGTAAATAGTTGTTATAATCTCTTGTAGACAATAATCCCATATCGTTCAAGTTACTCGCAAAAATATGCGCATCTTCGTAAATTGTACGATCCTGAATAATGTCTTTTCCGCTTTCTCTAATCTCTTTTACTTGATTAAAACGGCTTCCTAAGAAATAAATCTGAAGATTGAACGCCCATTTTTCCATGTCGTTGTAAAAATCATCCAAATACGGATTCATTTCTACATCTTCAAACTGAGCTGTCCAGTTGTATTGTTTTGCTAAAAGGTTTGTTAGAGTAGTTTTACCTGCTCCAATATTTCCGGCTATGGCGATATGCATTTTCCAATTATTTTAACGTTTGCAAATATACTAAAGCTTAATTTTCAAAACAAAATCTAAGCTAGCGACTCATAGAAAAATCTTTTTTTAGAAAAAAATTATTCCGATTGATTTATGAATTTTTATTCAATTATAAATTAAAAATAAATAAGGATTAGTAATTAGTTTTAATTGATTAAATAGTTTATTATTAATTATTTGTATTTAAAATAGTATAAGTGTAAATTTTATTTTCGACCAAAGTATAAAGATTTTTTTCGCTAAACGCAAAACTTTTTACATTTTCTAAATCGATAAAAGTCGTCAAATTTTGATTAACAATATTTTTTGATATTAGTTTATTGTCATTTATATAGAAAATAACATCTTTATAAAAATAAAAAGGTTGCTGATTGGTGTCAAATTCAAAATTAGATTTGAAATTTCCATAATCATCGTAAACATAAATTGTTTTCTGACCTTTTAAATACACCAAATTTTTGTACACATGTATTTTATCGATTGATTGATCATTATACTTCAAATAAATTTGTTTTGATGTCAGAATTGGTTTTTGTAACTGATAATTATAGTAAACAATTTTATTCCCGATTAAATCATAAAACCAACAAAATTGCGTGTCAACAACTTTTAATGCTGCAGGCATAAAATCGTTAGATTTAATCTTTACAATATCCTGAATAGGATTCAAATCTTCGTCTAAAATAGTGAGTTGATTAAAATTTGAATACACATAAGCTCGAAGTGGATTATTGACATCAACTGAAGTAATAATATTTTTGAGATCAATACTTTTGTTCTTTTTCGACTGAAATATTTTTTCAATTCTAGTATCTGAAATCAAATAAATCGAATTATTTAGATCAGTATCAATTGATTTGATTGTTTTATTTTCAATCAAAACTGAATCTTTTAACTCAAACTTTTGAGAAAAAACAGTGATAAATGCAGAAACAAAAATAATTGAAAAAATGGTTTTCATTTACTTGAAAATTACTTCATAACCAAATCTACAAATTGAGAGTAGGATTACCAAAATAAATATGTATCGAATAAATTTATTCCCTTTGTTGATGGCTAATTTTGCTCCAATAAACCTCCTAAAGCGTTGCAAATAGCCATTGGTAAAGCTATTTTCCAGATAATTTGCCCTTTGATTAAAAACAAACAAATCGAACCAAAATTAGTTGCTAAATTGATCAGTTTTGCATTAGTATTAGCTTTCAAAAAATCCATACCAAGAAGTGTTACGAATCCCAAAATAAAGAAAGTTCCAGTTGCAGGACCAATAAAACCATCGTAAAAACCAACTGCAATACTCACAATACAACCATTGATAATCGCAATGTGGTAAGGAATTTTACGCTCGGTTGCTTGTCCAAAATCTTTCTTGAAAATAGTGTAAATGGCTAAAACAATCAAAATGATTAACAAAACAGGCTTCATAAAATCATTATTGATAACCGTTAACAATTGTGATCCTAAAAAAGCAGAAACAAATGCGCATATAGCCATAATCGTGAAAAGTTTCCAATCTATTTTTACCTTTTTTAGATATTGTGAAGTTGCTAAAGCTGTTCCACTAAATGCTGGAATTTTTAGCGTTCCGATTACTGTTGAAACAGGTAAATTAGGTAAAAAAGCAAGTGATAATGGCGTTTGTATTAATCCACCACCACCAACAATAGAGTCGATGAAGCCAGCGCAAAAAGCTGCCATGCATAAATAGAATAAAATCTCGATTTCCAAAACTGAAAAATTTTGGCAAATGTATAAGAGAAATAATAAATAATGAAGGAATTATTAAAAATTGTAGCCACGATGAGACTCGAACTCATACTGTCAGAACCGGAATCTGATATTCTATCCATTAAATTACGCAGCCAAAAGTTTTGCAAATATAGATAAATAGACTATTTGAGTTGAATATTTTGTCTAAAATTTCGGTGTTGGGTTGCGGTAAAATAATCTCTGAAAATTTGATTGATTTCTTCATTTATTTTTGAAGCTTTAATTCCAAGTTGTGGATAAATTTCAATGATAAATTGAGTGATTTTCTCAACAGTTTCTATTCCAAATGAATGAATTTCAGTTTCGATTTCTTCTGAAATAGGAGAATTATTTGTCAATAAATTTTCTATTGTTTTAGCAAATTCAATAGTTTTCGAAGTTGATTTAATAACGAAATTATCAAAATTAGTTTGTTTTTGGTATTGAATAATCTCTAAACTTTTTTCGATAAAATGTTCTGCCATTCCAAGATANNTTTACCAATAAAGTTAAATCAGCAAAAATTCGGAAAGGTATTTTTTCGACCAAATCATCACTATAAAATTCATTATAAATAAAACTATAATCTTGATGAACGATTTCATTTTCTACTTCAAAACTATGAGAAGATGTAGCAACCATTCCCATTGATTTCCAAGTTGAAATTAATTTAACTTGAGATTTATTTAAAATAAATGACAAAAACTTTGGTTCACCATTTTCATCCAATATCTCTTTTCCATTTTCGATTATTTTCGCATTTAATGTAAAATGAGTGAGGTAAGGAGCGCCAGTTGCATAATGCCACAAACCGTTTATGATATATTTATTTCCAACTTTTTCAGCAGTTCCTCCAAGCATTCCGCTTCCTCCAAAACACGTTTTTTGTGAAGAAAATAAATTAGAAGCAACATCAGATTTTAGATTTCGAGAAAAATAATTTGCACCACTACAAAGCGTTACAAACCAACCTAAACTTCCGTCAATTTTAGCAACAGATTGTAAAACTTTTAATCCTTTAGAAAAATGTAAACCAAGTCCATTGTATTGCTTAGGAACCCAAATATTCAACCAATTTTGAGTATAAATATGATCGAGAACTACTTGATTAAACGATTCTTTATTCAATAATTCTTGTCGAAGTTTGGGAATATCAAGCATTATTTTCATTCAAAATTTTTCTCCAATTAAAATATCCAGAAATTGCTACGCAAAATAAAATCAACGATAAAATAGCGTATAAATACAAATCTTTGTGAATCATTAATGGAATTGAAATAATGTTACTAATATTCAATAAAATCCAATTTTCGAGTTTACGTTTTGCCATTAACCACATACCTGCCCATGCAAATGCGCTTACAACTGAATCCCAAATAGGAACGTCAGAATCGGTGAAATGTGTGAGTGCTAAATAAAAAATGGTAAAACTGCTTAAGACAATTCCTGTGACAATTCCCCATTCTTTTTTGTTGGTTTTCGTAATTTCAATTTCTTGTTTTTGTTGTCCAAATTTCCAATATAACCAACCATAAATGCTCATCACTAAATAATAAATATTAAGTGTGAATTCGGCATATAGCTTAGAATTGAACATAACGAAAAGCGATAATGTAATTCCTGCAATTCCAAATAAATAATTTTTTGGATTATTGAATCTCGCCAATACGACTTGAAAAATAGAAAATGTGACACCTAGCCATTCAAGCCAAGTTGTGTGTAAAATAATTTCCTTCATCATAATTTGTTTTGATGAGGAGATAGAAGTTATTGCTAACATCAATTCCTCCGCCAGCATTATCTGGATCAGGTATAGAACAAAATTGTTCTTGGGTATATTCTCAGCTTTTTAGCACCCCATTGAAAGACAAAGATGAAAAGTTTTGATGAGTTTTCCTAATTAATAATCAAAAAAGCTTTCTCANNTGAGAAAGCTTTTTTGATTATTGTATTTTTTATATCAAACCAAATTGCTTGAAATGATGTGTAAAATGTTTTTTATGAAATGTTTTCCAATCTTCGTATCCAATATCATTTAAAACAGGATTGACAATTTTAGCATCAGGATTTTCTGTGAAATATGAATTGAATTTATCAATTTCTTGTTCTAATTTTTCTATTGCAGCTTCTAAAGAATGGTAACGTAAATCTAGTAAACCTTCCATTCCATTTGCTTTTATCCCCTTTTGCATTTCATGATCAGATTCTAATAAAAAGGATTTGTATTAGGGTATTTGCTCTGCAGGAATTCGACAAGGTACTGTTAAACCTCCATTTGAAATTTTAGTGGTTACAATCAAATGTTCAACCATATGTTGGGGTGTCATAATTCCCCATTCTGGCTGTTGATCTACTTTTAAACTTTTTAGTTTAGAAATAAGACTGGCTTTATCTTCAAAATTTAAAAACATATTTTTTCTGTGAAGTTAGTTAGTCGTATAATAATAATCAATAAAATTCAAGATTTATTTTGTTAATTGTTCAAGCCTTTTTATATAAGCGTCTACAAAATTCTGAATGAAACTTGTTGTGGTTATAGAGTTCTAATTGTCCAATCTTAATAACTTTAAGGGTATATCCTTCGGTTGTCATTTTAATTAAGTTCTTTGAAATCTTTCTAGAATTTGCTTCTTTTCATAGACTTCCCATAAAAGTCCAATTGTTTTTTGAGTTTAGTTATCTGATTTCATTTTAAGAAAGTTTATGTAAAAATTTTCAATGAATTAATTATCATTTTTAATGAATATCGTATAAGAAAAATGTAAATTAGTATTGTATTAAATGAAACAAATGATAAATATTCAGCCCAATTTAGAAAATGATTTAGTAGAACTTCAACCGCTCAACGATAATGATTTTGAAGCGCTTTATTTAGCTGCTTCAGACCCGAAAGTTTGGGAACAGCACCCAAATAAAAATCGTTGGAAAAGAGATGTTTTTATGAATTTTTTCGAAGGTGCAATTCAAAGTAAAGGTGCTTTCAAGATTATTGATAAACAGACAAATCAAGTTGTTGGTAGCTCTCGTTTTTACGATTATGATGAGCAAGATTCATCTATTTTGGTTGGTTATACGTTTTATTCGACGAATTGTTGGGGAAAAGGTTTTAATCCGTCTGTTAAGAAATTAATGTTTGATTATATTTTTCAGTTTGTTGACAAAATTTATTTACATGTTGGCGCTGATAATGTACGTTCGCAAATTGCAGTAGAGCGTTTGGGTTGTAAAAAAGTGAAAGAAGAACAAATTGAATATTTTGGAGAAGAGCCAAAGTTAAATTTTATTTATCAGTTGAATAAAGTTGACTGGTTTAAGTAATTGATAATTAAAACTATTTTTTGAGGACAGATTTTTTATGTCCTTTTTTTGAAAAAAAACTTAAAAATATGATTATGTTTTTCGTAATAAAATATACTTTTACTGAAGTTTTCATAATAATGAATGAGTAATATTACATTAAACCCAATTTATGAAAAGATTATTGATGACTTATCAAATCAAAAATACTCTATTTCAGACTTTTTTTTCTCAACAGAGGAAACAAAGCAACTTCGCGAAGCTATAATTCGAAAAGAAAATAAAAAAGATTTTCATCAAGCTGCTGTCGGAAGTTCGGTTAACGAACAAATTATAAAATCAATCAGAGGCGATAAAATCAGATGGATTGATGAAGAAAATAAAACAGAAACGGAAGAAATTTTTTTCTCAAAAATCAATGATTTTATTGACTATCTCAATTTAACATGCTACATGGGCATTGAGGAAAGTGAATTTCATTACGCTATTTATCCCGAAGGGACATTTTACCAAAAACATGTTGATGCTTTTAAGAATGATGATAGACGCACACTTTCTATTGTATTGTATTTGAATGATGAAGAGTGGAAAGATGAATTTGGCGGACAATTGACCTTGTATTTGGCAGATGAAAATAAGGCTGAAAAAGAATTAGATATTTTACCTCTTGCTGGTCGTTTGGCTGTTTTTGATAGTAAAACTATTCCGCACGAAGTAAAAACTGTTAATCGACCAAGATATAGTATCACAGGTTGGTTGAAAACCAGAGGAAATATTTTGACATATTTGTAATAAAATCTGTAGTTGCTTCGAGATTTCAATTTCTATTTACATTAGATAAATATTGGCATAAATTTGAACGATTTAGACAATAAGAATCAAAAAAACTCAACCAATTGGTTGAGTTTTTTTGATATGTTATTAAAAATATAATTAAGCTTCAAAGAATTCTGCTACATAACGTTCTGCGTCTAATGCAGCAGCACAACCAGATCCAGCAGCAGTAATTGCTTGTCTGTAAACAGAATCTTGCACATCACCAGCAGCAAAAACACCTGCTACATTTGTTTTGTACGAACGATCTTGCGTGATTAAATATCCCGTTTCGTCCATATCCAATTTCCCTTGGAATAATTCTGTATTTGGTTTATGTCCAATCGCGATAAAAACTCCATCAACGATTAATTCTTTTTCTTCGTTTGTAACATTGTTGATGATTTTCGCTTTTTCAACAACATTGTTTCCTTCCAAACCAATTAATTCGTGGTTATATAAAACCTCTAAATTATGTGTATTTGCAACACGATCTTGCATCGCTTTAGACGCGCGCATTTCCTCTTTACGAACCAATAAATAAACCTTGTTACAAAGTTTTGATAAGTAAGTTGCTTCTTCAGCAGCGGTATCACCACCACCAACTACCGCAACATCTTTACCGCGGTAAAAGAAACCATCGCAAGTTGCACAAGCTGAAACTCCGCTACCAGCGTATTTAGTTTCATCATCTAAACCTAAATATTTCGCAGTTGCACCTGTCGAAATAATAATAGAACGAGCTTGGTAAGTTCCATTGTTCGATTTTACAGTATGTACATCACCTTCTTTTTCTCCAAAAGTTACTTCCGTTACATATTCGTATTTTATTTCAGTTCCAAAACGCTCTGCTTGTTTTTGTAAATCAGCCATCAATTCTGGTCCTGTAACTGCTTCTGGATAACCTGGGAAATTCTCAACATCTGTAGTTGTTGTTAATTGTCCACCTGGCTCCATACCAGTTAGAATCAAAGGATTCATGTTCGCGCGTGCAGCATAAATTCCCGCTGTATAACCCGCAGGTCCAGATCCTATTATGATAACATCTCTTACGTTATTTTCCATTGTGTTGTTTTATTTTTTACAAATTTAGTATTTCTTATTTATTTTTTTCAATTCTATAAATAGATGAAAATTATAGATTCATAATTTTATACACTAATTCAATCAATAATTGGCTTGGCGTCACATTTCCAGTAGTTCCAACACCTTTTCCTTTCAAATCATATTCACGTATAAATGAGATAATTCTCGTAGCTTTTTTTAGCGGATAATTACTCGCAGCTGTCATCATTCCTTGTACAAAGTAGGGATTAATTCCTAATACTTTTGCCAAATTTTGCTTCGATTTATCTGGCGTAACATGTATTTGAATGATATTTGTAAACAGATTGAAAATTGTTGTGATCGAAACGACGTACGGATTATCCTTCGGATTTTTCTCGAAATATTTAATGATTTTGAATGCTTTCTCGATGTTCTTCGTTTCGATTGCATTGCGAAGTTCAAAAACATTATAATCTTTACTAATCCCAATATGTTCCTCAATATGATTTGGTGTGATGGTTTTATCTGCACCAACAATTGTAAAGAGTTTTTCTAATTCATTATTCAATCGAGATAAATCAGCTCCTACATATTCCGTCAACAGAAATTTTGCTTTTGGTTCAATCTTAAATTGATTAGCTGCAACTTTTTGTTCTATCCAAGCAGGTAACTCGCTTTCATAAATCTTTTTGAATTCATGGTAATACCCTTTTTCATTCAGAACTTTATAGATTTTCTTGCGTTTATCAAGTGAATTTCCTTTGTAATTGATGATTAAAACCGTAGAATCTTGTATTTGACTTGCATACATTTCCAACTGATCTATCGAACGGCTAAGATGTTGTGCTTCTTTTACAATCACTACAGATTTTTCTGCACCCATCGGGTATTGACGCGCCATTCCAATCAATTGTCCAACCTCTACATCTTGTCCGTAAACTATTGTTTGGTTAAAACCTTTTTCTTCTTCTGGTAAAATATTCGCTTCCAATAAATCAGTTACCTGATCGATGAAAAACGGCTCATCGCCCGCCAAGAAGTAAATCGGTTTATAGTTTTTGTTTTTTATATCTTTGATCAAAGATTCTACAGGACTCATACAATGACTGAATTAGTACAATTAAATTTTTCCGAAAAATACCAAATAAGATTGAAACAAGCCCAAGATAAATTGTATATCTTTTGTTTGATTCGAAAAAAATGGTTGATCTATACGCCCGAAGAATGGGTTAGGCAACACGTTCTGAATTATTTAATCAACGATTTGGGTTATTCAACTTCGGCTATTGCATTAGAAGTTGCAATTGATATTACAGGAATGCGAAAACGTGCAGATATTGTCGTTTATCAGCAAGAAAAACCATTTATTATGGTGGAATGTAAAGCGCCGCATATTGCAATTTCGCAAGCAACTTTTGATCAAATAGCGCGTTACAACATTGTGTTAGGTTCTCAATTGTTGATGGTAACAAATGGTTTGAATCATTTTTATTGTATGATGGATTTTGTTCAAAAAAGATATAACTTCTTGAAAGAGTTGCCGAAGAAAGGATAATTTGAAAATGAGCTAATGTGTTGATGTGAAAATTTGTCAATTCGAGCGATTTTAATGGATCTTGAGTACGTTTCAAACGTAGCTGACACGTCCCGAACGTAGTCGACGTGGTTCTGAAGCAAGCTGAGTACGTTCCGAAGTAAGCTAGCTTTGTATTTTAGTAAGCTGATGAGGTTTTGCACCTAGTTGATTACATCCAGAACTTAGCTGACCACGTAATGGACGTCAAATTTTGGGTTAGATAACCTCGTTTTCTTGGTTCGTAACCAAGCCAGCTTGGTAAAAGACACCGTCAGCTTAGTAAATAACCCTATCAGTTTGGTTGTGGACGTGGTTGAGATACTTGAGATAGTAAAAATTTAAAAAACTTTGAAATTATGAAAACTTGTCAAATATTTAAGATTGATAACAAATTTATAATTGTAACATTATATAGATTAGAATCTTGGTCATATATTTCAAGTGAACCAATATTTATTTTACCTGATGATATTGATATTAAAATATTGTTAACAGAAGTGTTTGAATCACTTGAAAATAGTAGAGATATTTCAGAAAAAGAGGAAAATGAAATGTGGTTAGGACATGATTTATTAAAACTATTAAAAGTAAAATCGTTCTCTAAATTATATAAAGAATCAGTTGCCTGTATAGTTTCGTTGAATGAAAAGAACATTGAAGTAACACCTTATGAATTTTATTTTAAAACAAAAGGGTTGAGTGAAAAAATTGAAGATAGATTTATTGTAGAAATTGATAATATCAAATCACTTATTGAATATTTTTCTAATTATTTTAAATAACAACAAAAGCCACTCGCAGAGTGGCTTTTACATTACTAAAAAATATCTAAAGAATTAATTGTTTTATAACCAAGTTACAACGCCTGAATCTACACAGTAGTTTGCACCTATTATCTTGATTTTCCCTTCTTTTTCTAAGGTATTCAAGGTTGTACTTTGGTTACGAATATCTTCTATTGTTTGTATAACGTTTTGGTGATTTAATCTTTCTAATAAATCTGCATTTTTAGAAGAGCGTTCTTCACCTTCTTGAATGATTTCGTCGATAATTGGATTGAAATGATCAACCAAATGACACAAATTATTCATTCCAGTTTTGTGAATTGCTTCAGCGTCTAATCCGCCTTTCAAAGCGCCACATTTAGAGTGTCCTAAGACAACAATCAATTTAGAACCAGCTACATTTGTTCCAAATTCCATTGAACCTAAAATATCTTGATTAACGAAATTACCAGCAATTCGTACACTAAAAATATCTCCTAAACCTTGATCGAAAATAAGTTCCGCAGAAGTACGGCTATCAATACAGCTCAAAACAACCGCAAACGGCCATTGTCCCTCTCTTGTGTCATTCACTTGTGAAAGTAAATCTCTGTTCGCTTTTAAATTTTGAACAAATCTTGCATTTCCTTCTTTTAAAAATTCTAACGCTTTATCTGGAGTTGTTGTTGCTTGAGTTTCTGATGTATGTGCTTTCATTATATTTAATTTTATTGTGTGTGTTTTAATTTTTATATGTTTTTTACAGATTAATGAGCTCCGGCAACCAATACGTAACCAAAAAACTCTCTGAATGATGGGGGATTATCGACTGTTCCACGTTCGGAAATTAGTCGAATATTAATGTTATTATTTTTTGCTTTGACTTTAAATTCATCTAAATATTCAATAATATCATAATCTAAAATTCGTGTTTTACGAACATCTAATTCAAGATTAGAACCAGGTTTCAAACCATCTAATTCTTTTACAATTGCGCCACGGTTTACAAACGTTACCTCCTCAGCAAAATTCATATGGAAAACATTTCCTTCTTTCACCAACATTACGTGCGAGTTATTGTAAGATTTGATTAACGAAACCACTACACCAACAATAAGACCAATGATGATACCCTTTAATAAATCTGTTGCCAAAATTGCAATAACTGTTACTGCGAAAGGAATTAACTGATCTTTTCCTAATTTTTTCATATCCAAGAATTGTTTCGGATTACCTAATTTGTAACCAATAACCAATAGAATAGAGGCTAAAACCGCATTTGGAATTAAATTTAAAAACATTGGAATAGAGATCACACTCACTAATAATAAAACACCGTGCGTAATTGTAGAAAGTTTTGTAAGTCCGCCACTCATTGCATTTGCAGATGAACGTACAATAACTTGCGTAACAGGTAAACCTCCAATTAAACCAGCTAAAGAGTTTCCGACACCTTGTGCAATCAATTCTCGATTTGTAGGTGTTTGACGCTTTAAAGGATCTAATTTATCAGTTGCTTCTACAGATAATAAAGTTTCTAATGATGCTACAATTGCGATGGTAAATGCAACTTGCCAAACCATAGGATTTGTTAATCCAGAGGCGAAATCGGGCATAGTAAATTGTCCTAAGAAATCTGAAACACTTTCAGGAACAGGAACTTTTACTAATAAATTGTGGTCGATAGAAAATACTTCGTGATTGGTATCACCAATTGTAACTTGGTACAAAATACCCACTAATACAGCTACTAATGATCCAGGTAATAATTTGAAAAAGTTTGATTTTTTTCCTAAAATATTGTCCCAAACAATCAAGATAAATAAAGAGATTGCTGTAATAATAATCGCTCCTGGCGTGATAAAATCTAAACTAAAATTACTAAAACTAAATGTTTCTGTATATCCTAACGCTAACGGAATTTGTTTCAAGAAAATTGAAATACCAATCGCGCACAACATTCCTTTAATCACCGAAGATGGAAAGTAATAACCAATAACTCCAGCCTTTAGAATACCTAGTAATATCTGAAAAATTCCGGCGATAACAACCGCGACTAAAAATAGTTCGTAAGCACCCAAATCTGTAATAGCAGTTAATACAATAACGACCAAACCAGCAGCTGGACCAGAAACACCAATTTGAGATTTAGAAATAAGACCAACAACAATTCCTCCTACAATTCCCGCAATAATTCCGGCAAATAAAGGCGCACCACTGGCCAACGCAACACCTAAACATAAAGGCAATGCAACGAAAAAGACAACAATACTCGCAGGTATGTCCTTTTTCCAATTTTGAAAAAGATTCATAATAGTTTTAAAATGAATTATTTAATAATTTGAAATGATAAAAATAAATTTGCTGTCCATTCAATAGATTTGAATAGAATGATGCAAAAAATCAATTAAAAAATTAAATTAATTCAGGAGGTGGAGTTGTCACACCATTGTCTAAAGACGCATATGCATTAGAATGATGAAAATCCGAATGTGTAGTTTGTTTCACATTAAAAAATGTAAACAATTTTATTTCGTGGAAATAATGTATTTTTTCTGTGATTTCGCTCGAAGAATTTTTCTGATTATTTTCTTCTTCAGTTGAAGTTTGAGAAAACAAAGCTTTTTGATCATTGTCAGAAGAATCTTTTTTGTCTTGTTGCTCCATTCTCATCTGATAATCTACATAACCCGCCAACCCTTGCATGTTCGTACTGAACACCAAAAGAAGCGTGAAAAAAATTCCAATGCTATGTTTTATCAGGTAGTCTTTCATTATGTCACAAAAATATATTTTAATTTTTAATTACAAAATAGAGAACATCATTTTTAATAAATATTTATCATTTTATTTTATGACGCTTAACAATGTTTATTGATTTTAAATATTGTCTAGATATAAAATTGATATCATAAATCATTTTTACTCAATTTTTTTAAGAATAAATTTGCAAAAAGTTAAATTTTGAGAAAGTATATAAGTGTAATGTTTTTAGTTGCTTTAGTTGCAACTACTTTCGGGCAAGGAAAAAATAATAAAGGTAAATTTTATGTTTATTGGGGTTGGAATCACGCGCAGTATACAAAATCAGATATTCAGTTCAAAGGAGATGGATACGATTTTACGTTAGATAATGTAGCAGCTCATGACCGTCAAACTTCTTTTGGAATCAAGTATTTCAATCCAAGTTCTATGACGATTCCGCAATATAACTTCCGTTTAGGTTACTTTGTTTCGGATAATTGGAATATCTCTTTCGGGATTGACCACATGAAATATGTGATGGATCAAGACCAAGTTGTAAAAATGAATGGTCACATCAATACAGGTTCAGATTACGATGGAACATATAATAATGTCGATCAAAAATTAACAGAAGATTTCTTAACGTTTGAACATACAGATGGTTTGAACTATGCTAATTTAGAGGTTCGTCGTTTTGATAATATTCAGCATTTCCCAATTACAAAAAACGGAAAAGGAATCGATGTTAACGTAACAGCTGGTTTGGGAGCAGGGATTTTATATCCACGTTCTAACGTAAAATTAATGGGTAATGAACGTTATGATGAGTTTCACTTAGCAGGTTTTGCTACAGCTGCAATGGTTGGGATCAACTTTACTTTCTGGGATTATTTCTTTGTACAAGCCGAATTAAAAGGTGGATATGCTAACTTAAGTGATATTCGTACAACTGCAAACAAAGCTGATAAAGCAAAACAGGATATTGTGTTCTCTCAACAAAATTTAGTTTTTGGAGCAATTATTCCAGTTTTTACTCATAAAAATAAGTTAAACTTTTAATTAAGTAGTTTAATATAAAATATATAGCCTAATTTTAAGAATCGATTAGACGATTTGAAAAAAATTATTAGCGGAGACATCATTTAAGTACAATTTGTACTGGATGATGTCTTTTTTTATCTATAAATTTAACCTTTCTCGATAAAGAATTGTTACTTTTACAATTATTTAGATTTGAAATTAACATGAATAGATTTTCTGTATTAGTCGCAAGTATCTTGATATCGACAACAGCAATGGGACAAAAAGTAATGACGCCAGAACTTCTTTGGCAAGTAAAAAAAGTAGCTCCAGTTGGAGTAACGAAAGATCAAAAAAATCTGATTTACAAAGTAACTTCTACTAACGTAAAAACACAAGAAGATACATCGAAAACGTATATGATTTCGTTGGCAGGAGGAAAAGCTTCGGAAATCGAAGATTATAAAACACTTTTGGCTGATGAATCGTTGAATAAATCTCAACAATATAAAGCAGAAACTGATAAAGTTAAAGTACAAAAGGTTTTTGGTTCTGATTATTATCCAGAAATGGACAAATCGAATGTGCAGATTTATAACGAATTAAATTACAGACATTGGGATACTTGGAATGATGGAAATTACGATCATTTATTTGTATCAGAAAATAAAGAAGGTTCGACTAAAATTGATGTTTTAAAAGACGAACCATATTCAGTTTCAGAATTTGTTTGGACACCAGACGGAACAAAAGTTTTGTATGTTTCTAAGAAAAAATTCGGAACAGATTACGCATTAAGCACAAATACAGATATTTATCAATACGATTTAGTAACGAAAACGACGAAAAATATCACGGAAGGAAAAATGGGTTATGACAATACACCAAGTTTTTCTTCTCAAGGAGATTTTGCTTTTTTGAGCATGGAACGAGATGGTTACGAAGCAGATAAAAATGATTTAATTGTTCGTCGTGGTGATATCGAAATGAATATTACAAAACATTGGGACGGAACCGTACAAGGTTATAAATGGAGCAATGATGGTAACAAAATTTATTTCAATGCGCCAGTAGGAGGAACAATTCAATTATTTGAGGTTGATGTAAACTTCAAAATGAGAAAAATGCCTTTCATCAAACAAATTACTAAAGGTGATTTTGATATTGCAGACATCAAAGAAATTGTTGGTAATAAAGCAATTGTTACAAAAACAGATATCAATCACGCTGCAGAAATTTATGTAGTTGATTTGAAATCTGGAGCATTAACGCAATTAACAAACGAAAACAAAGAGATCTTCGATAATATTGCGTTGAGTGATGTAAAAGCACGTAAAATTAAAACAACAGACGGAAAAGAAATGTTTGCATGGGTAATTTATCCGCCAAATTTTGATCCTAATAAAAAGTATCCAACTTTATTGTATTGTCAAGGTGGACCACAATCTGCTTTAACTCAATTCTATTCTCCTCGTTGGAATTTCCAATTAATGGCAGCACAAGGGTATATTGTAATTGCGCCAAACCGTCGTGGAATGCCAGGTCATGGAGTAGAGTGGAATGAGCAAATTTCTAAAGATTGGGGAGGACAAGTAATGCAAGATTATTTGGCTGCGATTGATGATATTTCGAAGGAATCTTATGTAGATAAAGATCGTCGTGGTGCTGTTGGTGCGTCTTACGGAGGATATTCTGTTTATTATTTAGCAGGTATTCACGAAGGTCGTTTCAAATCTTTTATTGCACATAATGGTGTTTTCGATTTGAAATCGATGTACGGAACTACAGAAGAAATTTTCTTTACAAATTGGGACGCTGGTGGCGCTTGGTGGGAAACAAATAACAAAGCTGCGCAAAAGACGTACTCTAAATTTGATCCAAGTAGTACAGAATTAGTAAATAAATGGAATACGCCAATGTTAATTTATGTTGGAGGTCATGATTATCGTGTGCCAATGGGACAAGGGCAAGAGGCTTATCAAATTTTACAATTGAAAGGAATCAAATCTCGTTTTATTTATTTCCCTGAAGAAAATCACTGGGTGTTAAAACCTCAAAATTCTGTGATTTGGCATACAGAATTTTTCAAATGGTTAAAAGAAACCTTGTAATTCAATTGATTTATAAATCATAACTATAATTTAAAAGTGCAATTTCTATAGAAATTGCACTTTTTTTATTTCTTTGAAAATCAATGACAATATCTAATAAACGAACCAATTATTTTTTTAAATTTTGTAGAGTAGAATAATCGTTGTAAATTCAAAAACATAAGTCAAAACCCAATTTATGAGTAAGGATAATAACAAAATATATTTTTCGAATAGCCCATTTACAAACGGACACAAAGTAATAGATTTTGTTTGGAGTGCTCGCCTTGATGAAAATTTTGACCTTTGGATGGACCTTCATTTAGAGTCAGATAATTATGACGAAGAAGAAGAATATAAAGATGATTTGGATGAGATAGATGACATTTCTGAAGAGAATGCCGAAAAGCAACTTTGGATTAATTATGATCATGCTATCATCTCGAGTACATATTGGAACAACAAAGGGATAAAGATCGAAAATGATGCGCAATTAGATTTTAATCAACTCAATAAAAAAACATTCGAAATTGATCCTCTTCCAGTAAATCTTGACGAGTCAGAAAATCTTGCTTTTGGTATTTCAATGTTAGGTAATGACACGGTTGCACAGCACGAAATTACGTTTTTAGATACAGAAGAATTTGGTGTTTTTGATATCAAATGGAAAGGAAAGATAGCCAATACTTATTTAGGAGAAACCGATTTCGATTACGATTTTTATGTTTATATGAAGAATATAAAATTTAACGGAATCAAGGTTCATCCATCGTTAGAAAAAGAAAAAGTTACAACATTTTTTGAGAAAAGTTTAACTCATTTTAATGATTTTGAATTAGTGGAAACTGACGAATTAGAGTTGGAAAACTATATTCTGAAAATTAAAAGACAAGAAGATTAAAAAATAAATTTACCTTAGATTCATAATTACACTCCTAAACCATTTATATGATCAACCAAATCATCAAAAATTGTGAAGACGAAGAAATTCAGTTTCTCAACGAAATTCAACCTTTTGGATATTTGATAGGAATTCATAAAAATTCGCATCAAATTGAATTTTTTTCTCAAAATATTGATGAATTATTTGAAATTTCTACCGAAAAGATATTAAGCCAACATATTAATCAACTTCATGATTTTGAGCTTGATTTTGATGAGATTTTGAATTTAGAACAAGGTGAATTTTACCGAACTAACACAAAAGTTAATTCAAAAACCTACCATTTAACAGTTTATCATTTTGATGAATTGATTTATTTAGAGTTAGAAGAATTAATTATTTTAGAAAACAGATTAGCTTATTATAATTTTTCTGAACAAATCCTGTACTCTAAGTCTATAAGCTCAACTTGGGATTTGTTAATTTCGTCTATCAAGAGTTTGATTCATTACGAGAGAGTAATGTTGTATAAATTTTTGGAAGATGGTAGTGGAGTTGTTATAGCGGAAGAAATTGATAAGGGATTAGATTCTTATATGGGTTTGCGTTTTCCCGAATTTGATATTCCTAAACAAGCACGTCAACTGTATTTAGAGAAAAAAAGCCGTTTGGTTGCAGATGTTGACAGCAAAAGAATCATTTTAATTGGTAATGAGAATTATCAAAAAATAAACTTGATGTACTCTTCTGTTAGAGCACTTTCTCCGATACATCTACAGTATTTACGCAATGCTAATTGTGAAGCAAGTTTCTCTATTTCTATTGTAATTAACGAAAAATTGTGGGGAATTGTAGCATGTCAGAATTCCAAGCCAAAATTTATTCCAAATCAAGTTCGTTTGCAAACCGAATTATTGACGCGTCAAGCAAGGTTGACTTATGTGAATTTTAAATCAACTGAACGATTAAAGTTCCAAAATCATTTTAACGAAACAGCGATTAAACTGAAAGAGAATCTTTTAACAGAAGAAAATCTTCAACAATCAATGAACAATAATCTAAAAGAGGTTCTTAATCTTACAAAGGCAGATGGAATTGCATTGGTTAATTTTGACGATGTTTTTGTAGAAGGCGAAACGCCAGATAAAGAAGAAATTTTGAGAATAAAAGAATGGGCATTTAAAAGAAACTCAGCACGTTTATTTACCTCGAATACTTTTTATCTAGATTATGGACAAGAGCTTAGGCTTAGTCCAAGTTCGGCTGGTGTAATGTTTTGTTTTCTAAATCAAACTTACGAACATTTTATTATTTGGTTCAAAAAAGAACAAATTCAAACCTTAAATTGGGCTGGAGAACCAAGTAAAATTAAAAATGTAGATGTTATAAATGGCGATGAAATACATAGTTTTTCTCCTCGAACTTCTTTCAAGATTTGGCAAGAGAATATTAAGAATAAATCGTTTATTTGGTTAGATAAGGAGAAATATGTTGCGAAAGAAGTGATTAAGTTAATTATAGAAACACTTCATTTACAGTCTTTCAAAATTCATAGTTTATATGAACAATTAAAAGAAATAAATGACGAATTAGACTCGTTTACCTATACAGTTTCTCATGATTTACGTACACCATTATCGGTGATGAAATTGAATTGTCAGATGCTTCAAAGAAGTTTAAAAGATGATGAAATTAAAAATGATAGATTAAAAAGTGTTATTGAAGAAATTGATCGAATGACACAAATGATGCAGGATCTTTTGGCGTTGAGTAAAGCTAAAAAATCAGAAATTGTATTGTCTACAATCGAAACAAAACCAATCATAGAAAAGATTATACATGATGTTTTGTTGTATTATAAAATTAACAATACTGAAGTTGTTGTAGAAGAAATACATAATGTTTTGGGGGATAAAACGATGTTTTATGAGGTTTTTCTGAATATTATTGGTAATGCAATAAAATATTCTTCTCAAGCAAAACATCCAAAGATTGAAATATCATCTGAAATCAATAATAAAGAAGTCATTTTCAAAATAAAAGATAACGGAATTGGAATAAAAGAAGAAGATTATAATAAAATGTTCAAGTTATTTAGCAGAATGTCTAACACTGGAAACATTTCTGGAAACGGAGTTGGACTTTCGATTGCACACAGAATGATGGACAGAATGAATGGTGGTATATCTTTTGAGAGTAAAGTTGGTGATGGAACTACTTTTATATTAACATTTAAAAAAAACTAACTAATGCTATCTGATTATTTAAAAGAAAAAACAGCAATTTATCACAAAGAAATTGAAGATAAATTAGAGTCGAATAAGTTGTTCAACAGCACATTTACAGATAAAAATTATTATAAAATGTTGCAGGTTAATCATATTTTTCTAAAATCGTACGAAGATTCTATTAAACAACTTTTGAATGACAATGATTTAAAAAATTTAGCCTTAACAAAATTGAATAAATTATCTTTGATTGAACAAGATATCAATGAGTTGGGCTTAGAAGAATTGAATGTGCCAAAACAATTTGAATTACAAAATAGAGCCGAAGCAATTGGAGCTTTGTATGTGATAGAAGGTTCTATGCTTGGTGGAAATGTTATTGCAAAAACACTGAAAAAATATCCATTTTTAGAGAATAAAAGTTTCAATTATTTTGGACATTATGGTGAAAACCTTGGTCAAATCTGGAAAACATTTATTGGTTATATCAATCAAGAATTTACAACTGAAGAAGAGCAACAACAAGTTTTTGAAGGCGCTAAAAAAGCCTACGAAGATTTGATAAGTTTTGCTTAGAAAAAATATTTTTAAATAAGACCTCTTAGTAGAAACTAAAGAGGTCTTATTTTTTTATGAAGTAATTAAAATTATTGATTAGAATAATTATATTAGTAATCAATAAAAATAATACATTTTACTTTTGTTTCTCCAACCAGCTTGGCTTTCATATTTCACAAAGAAAACTTTTACATCTGCTTGACTGGCTAAATCTACAAAATAGATGTTGAATTTTGCTTGACTTTCATATTTTGTGAAAAACCATTTTCCGTTGTTACTGTCTGCTTTTGAAGAAGAATTTAATTTGAAAACTTTCAAATCTGCTTGTGCTTCTGTCTTTACCACAAATACTTTTACATCAGCCTTACTTTTTAGATTTACACTGAAGACGGTTTGTGCATTTGTTTGTGCAGAAAAAAATAGAAATGTTATTAAAAGACTTAGTAAAATTTTCATATAATCAAGTGTAAATCAAGTTAACTAAGATAAACTATTTCAGAATAAAAATTAAAAAGAATTACCATTAAATAGAAAATCGATTACATAAATTTTCGTTATTTCTTAAAATCTAAAATCTAAAATCTNNATCTAAAATCTAAAATCTAAAACGGATTATTAATCGTCAATCCAATCATCAAATGATCGGTATGTGATGTTTTCTGACTTTGTAACATGTAACCAGCTTCCAAACTAAAAGTTGGCGAAATAACGTAACCAAAGCTTAAACCAAGTCGATTTCTATCAAATGTTTTATCTTTTACAGCTTGCAAAAAGATTTCGTTATACGCTTTCAAATACCACGTATTTTCGATCAATTTTGCATTATTTAGCGGAACAGTTGCAGTCAATTGATAACGAAATCTAAATTGTGTATCATTTTCTAAAAAGCGTTCTTCAACACGAAATCGATGCGCGAAATTAAAACGTTGTAAAGCATGTTTTGTATTGAATTGTTGATACAAACGATGTTCGTGACTATGAGCATAATCATTTGTAGCAGTAGGAGTTCTGTTTTGAATGTAGGCGTAACCAGCTAAAATTGTATTGTTATTTTCGGTTAAATTGTATCCTATTCCCCCTCGAATCAAAAGTTGTTGTAATTGATCTAAATCTTCGTACGAACGATATTGTATATCCGATTGAAAATTAAAATCTTTATTGATTTTTTGATTGATATTTAAGGTACTCCAAGTCCTAAAATTACTTTCTTGTGCCTGTACACCGAAGTTGGCTAAAACAATAAAACTGGCTAATATTTTCTTCATTCATTCAATTTTAACGAAAATAAAAAAAGACACGAAAACGATTCGTGTCTTTTGTCAGTATATTTAAAATTTATTTTGTTGCCTCTTTAACTTTTGGTAAAATATCTTTCCCAAAAATTTCGATAGATTTCATCATATCCAAATGATTTGGTGCTCCAACATCCATATGAGCAGAAAAGCGAGTTAAACCAAACATTTCTTGATATTTCAAAATACGATCAACCGCCAAAGAAGCGTCTCCAACAATCAAATGTCCATTCGTAGAACGTCCATAGTCAAACTGTGGTTTTGTATATTTTGGCCAACCTCTACTTGCTCCAATTCTATTCATTTGTGCACCATAAATTGGAAAATATTCTTCAGCAACTTTTTCGCTATCCTCTCCAAAAAAAGAGTGCATGTGAACGCCAATTTGCATCGTTTTAATATCATGACCATTTTCGATATAAACTTGTTTATAAATTTCGAACAGATAGTTAAAATCAGCTGGGTTGCCTCCAATAATAGCAAAAATAATAGGTAAACCTAATGTTGCAGCACGTACAATTGATGATTTTGTTCCGCCAACAGCAATCCAAATAGGTAGTTTTTCTTGCACAGGTTTTGGATAAACACTTTGATTAATAATTGGCATTCTAAAATTTCCGCGCCAATTGATTACTTCGTTATTATTTAAATCTAAAAGTAAACGAAGTTTTTCATCAAAAAGAGCATCGTAATCGTTTAAATCATAACCGAAAAGAGGGAAAGATTCGATGAATGAACCGCGTCCAGCTATAATTTCAGCACGACCATTCGATAAATTGTCAACACTTGCAAAGTCTTGATATAACTTTACAGGATCTGTAGAACTGATGACAGAAACGGCACTTCCCAACTTAATATTTTTTGTAACTGTAGACAAAGCAGCCAAAATAATTTCTGGAGATGAAACTGCATAATCAGGACGATGATGCTCTCCAATTCCAAAGAAATCTAATCCAATTTCGTCCATCAATTTTACTTCTTCTATAATCTCGCTCATACGTTGTTGAGGAGTTTGCGTATAACCAGTTTTAGGATCAATATGTAGATCGCCAAACATTCCTATTCCTAATTCCATACTATTTTAGATTTAGTCAAATTTACGTATAGAATTTTAGATTTAAATTGATGTAGGATAGTTAATAAAAGATCAAATTTGTATATTTAATGTATATATTCTGTTATGGAAGAATTTTTAGCAAAATCGGTTCAAAATGATTTGATTTTAATTTGTATATCGATTATAATTGGCGTTTTGATCGGTACGGAAAGAGAATATCGCAACAAATCTGCCGGATTAAGAACATTCATTTTAGTTAGTTTTGGATCTTGTTTGTTCACAATTCTTTCGATCCGAATTGGAGTAGAAAATCCAGATCGATTGGCAGCAAATATCATCACGGGAATTGGATTTCTAGGAGCCGGAGTAATTTTTAAGGACGATAATAAAGTTGCAGGAATTACGACCGCAACTACTATTTGGGCGACTGCGTCGTTGGGAATGTGCATTGGCGCGGGTTATGTTTATTTAGGTTTATTGGGAAGTGTTATCGTTTTGATTATTTTGGTTGGATTAACTTATCTTCAAAATTATATTGATGATTACCATAAAATTAAAAATTATACAATTCTAACAAAGTCGAAAGAAGAATATGAATATTGTCAAACATTATTTAAAAAATTTGATTTAAAATTTTCTGTTGCTAAGCAACATGCTACAGATGGAAATGTTTCTACAACTTGGTTGGTTAGAGGTAAAAGTAAACAACATAAAATGTTGATGAAACAATTATTAGATGATAAAATTATAAAAACCTATCAATTTTAATTAGAATGAAAAACATAACAGATGACAAAAATATTTGGTTAGATGAACCAGAAGAGCACGATTTTCCCGCTGCGCAAGATTATTTGGAATTAATTTTTAAGCCTGAAATAGCTGCTTCGCTTGTAAATAAATTATCGGAAGCTGAAACAATCATAAAAAAATCCAAAGACATTTTCAGAGCGAGTAAATTGAGTTTACTTCCTTTGGAAAATAGACATGTTCAAGAGAATTTCAAAAAAATAAAAGCGAATAAAAAGCTTTCTCCAATTTTATTGGTGCGATCTGCAAACGAATTAATCATTGCAGATGGTTATCATCGCTTGTGTTGTAGTTATTATTTGACGGAAGATTTGGACGTTCCTTGTCGATTGATTTATGTCGAATAAAAAAGTGAAATCAAACCTTGATTTCACTTTTTTATTATCTAAATTCTATCCGTGTATCGCTTCTTTATTTCCGTAAGATTGAATCAAATTTCCTTCAAAATCTAACCATTCTTTCCAACGTTTGTCCACATCAACATCAGTGGAAAGTTTTCGAGCAAAATTTAAGAAAGTTGTGTAATGATTTGCTTCCGAAACCATCAAATCATAGTAAAATTTTGCTAATTCTTCGTCATTAATATTTTGAGATAATGTTCTGAAACGTTCACAACTTCTAGCTTCAATCATCGCTGCGAATAACAAACGATCCACAAAAGCCATATTACGAGAACCATCTTTTTTACAAAATTTCATCAACTGACCAACGTAATCATCTTTGCGCTCGCGACCTAATTTGTATCCACGACGCTCGATAATTTCTACAACCATTTTGAAATGTTGCATTTCTTCGATGGCAATATCTGACATTTCTTGAATAAATTCGTCATGTTCAGAATTATACGCAATCATTGTAATTGCATTTGTTGCCGCTTTTTGCTCACACCACGCATGATCCGTTAAAATTTCTTCTAAATTTCTTTCCGCAATATCAGCCCAACGTGGGTCTGTCAAAAGTTTTAATCCAAGCATTTTTCGAAAAATATTAAATCCAAATTTACGAAATTATATTGTTTAAAGATTGAATGTAAAAAATCGTCTATTAAATGATTTTCTTTTCAATCATTTCTAACATCACATCCGATGCGTGTTTAAATGTTGGTGCTTGTTCTGTCAAACTTGCAGCATTTTTTTTGTTCACTTTAAAAATTAAATCTTTCTCTGTTGTAAATAATAAAGCGTTTGTAAATGGATTTTTGATGTAAGAACTCAAAATCAAAAAAGTCTGGTCAACACTATGAAATTGCTCAACTTCTTCAGTTTTATAACGAAAAGTGAAGGCAAAATTGTACTCATTATTTTCTAAAAGATGTAAACGAACAAAAATATTTTTAAGATCAGTATCTCCAATAGTTTTGGCCATTGTCAATTTTGCAAAAGTTCCTTCTTTGATACTTGATTTTACTTGTTCGAAAAATTCTTCAAAAACAGTTTGATAAGACATTTTATATAATTTTAGTTGCAAATTTACATTAAAATAAGCCAAATTGGATGCATAATATTTAATCTTCCAATTAAGAAACAGAAAGCGTAATTTTGTGGGATGAAAAAACTTTTAATCATTGGTCAAGTTTGGCCAGAACCAACTTCTTCTGCGGCAGGAACTCGAATGATTCAGTTAATTGATTGTTTCAAAAAAGCTGAGTTTGAGATAACTTTTGCGTGTGCTGCTTCAAAATCTGATTATAGTTTTGATTTGATTTCTAAAGGTGTAAAAGAAGTTGAAATTCAGTTAAATGATGAAAGTTTTGATGATTTTGTGAGAGAATTAAATCCTGAAATTGTTCTTTTTGATCGTTTTATGATTGAAGAACAATATGGTTGGCGAGTTTCAAAAGAATGTCCAAATGCGTTGAAGATTTTGGATACAGAAGATTTACATTTTCTACGAAATGTGCGACAAGAAGCAACTAAAAAAGGAATAGAATTTACAGAAGATTTATTATTTTCTGATTTAGCAAAACGAGAAATAGCTTCTATTTTACGTTGTGATTTATCGTTGATGATTTCGAAAAAGGAAATTGAAATTTTACAAAATCAATTTAAAATTGATGAAAAAATCTTGTATTATTTACCTTTTTTAGAAGATGAAATTACAGATGAAAAAATCAATTCTTGGAAAAATTTTGAAGAAAGAGAACATTTTATGTTTATCGGAAATTTTATTCACGAACCTAATTTTAATTGTGTTCAAACCTTAAAAAAAGAAGTTTGGCCAATTCTGAGAAAGAAATTTCCAAAAGCTGAATTACATATTTACGGTGCTTATGCAACGCAAAAAGTTTTGCAATTAAATAATCCTTCCGAACGATTTTTGATCAAAAGTAGAGCAGAAAATGCGCAAGAAACGATGTCAAATTACAAAGTTTTGTTGGCGCCGATTAATTTTGGCGCTGGTGTAAAAGGAAAGTTTGTGGATGCAATGCAAACTGGAACTCCTTCGGTTACGACTACGATTGGAGCAGAAGCAATGAAAGATAATTTTGATTGGAATGGTTTTGTAGAAGATGATTTTGAAGCGTTTGTGGAGAAAGCTATTTTGCTTTACAATAATGAGAAAGAGTGGGAAATTGCTCAACAAAATGGAATCAAAATTCTGAACGAGAATTACAATAAAAATAAATTTGAAGCTGATTTTTTAGAGAAAATTAAATCGATTGAAGCAAATTTAATCCAACATCGAAATCAAAATTTTATTGGTCAAATTTTGCAACATCATCATCATCAAAGTACAAAATATATGTCACTTTGGATTGAACAGAAAAACAAAAACCTTTCGAAATAGGGTGGTTTTTGTTGATTATTCTACTTTGAAGCTATTTACAATTTTGACAAAATCGCTTTTCATTATTTCTTGATTTTCGAAACTGCAATATTGTAAAATCTGATAGACAAATTCTTTCGTTTCGATTACAGTTTGCAAGAAATAAATATGTCCAGATTCGGGATCATTTGTTTCAAATTCGGTATAAGCATAATTGAATCCCTGTTCGTAGGCAACATAAGGTTTTTTGATATAATTAAACCCTTTTTGTGTTTTATATGGCTCGATAGAATTTAGCGTATAATCAATCATATCCAAATTAGAATCTGCCAATTTTAATTCATCTTTGTGTTCAAAAATCACAAATCCATACGAATTCGGCTTTGGAGCAAGACTTTCAAATTGAATAGTTGCATAATCATTTAACCCAACTGTACGTTGAAAATCTTTTGGAATAGTTAACGCAAACGATTCAGCTCCATGTATTTTCTGTTGAGCAAAAGCGGTAATACATGTAAAAAGAGAGGCGATGAATAACAATTTTTTCATTGGATGAATTTAGATGACGAATATAAAAAAAGCCTTGATTATCCCAAGGCTATAACGTTATTATTTAAAATAAATTGTTTATTTCGTTGAACAAGAATTATTTCCTGATTGACAAGGCGAAGTTCCTTCTACAATTTTAACACCTTCAACTTCTTTTATTTTACCAAAACCTCCAGCAACGTCAATCAAATTTTCGTAACCACGAGCGCGTAAAATTGAAGAGAAAATCATTGAACGATATCCTCCTGCACAATGTACTAAATAGGTTTCTTCAGGATCGATTAATTTCATAGATTCATTGATGAAATCTAAAGGAGCTGTAATTGCACCTTCTACGTGAGAAGTTTCATATTCACCTGGCTTACGAACGTCCAAAACTTTTAATTCAGTTTCATCAACTAACTCTACAAACTCTTCTGGAGAAACCGAAACAATTTCATCGAAATCTTTTTCAGCCTCAACCCAAGCTTGGAAACCATTGTTCAAAAATCCGATTACATTGTCATATCCGACACGAGCCAAACGTGTTACCGCTTCCTCTTCTTCACCAATTTCTGCAATTAACAAAATTGGTTGTTTGATATCTGTGATTAATGTACCAACCCAAGGTGCAAAATTTCCTCTAATTCCAATATTGATGGAGTTTGGAATAAATCCAGCTGCAAAAGTTTGAGGATCGCGAACATCTAAAATTAACGCATTTGTATCTTCCGCAACTTGCATAAATTCGTCTGGAAATAAAGCTTTATTCGCACGTTCTTTCACTACATCCAAAGATTCAACACCCAATTTGTTCATCATTACATTTTCTGGAAAATAGAATGGAGGAGGCATTAATCCTGAAGTTAATTCAGTAATAAATTCCTCTTTTGTCATAGAAGGATTCAAAGCATAATTCACTTCTTTTTGATGTCCTAGCGAATCAAAAGTTTCTTTACTCATGTTTTTTCCACAAGCAGAACCCGCTCCGTGTGCAGGATATACGATAATATCATTAGCTAAAGGCATAATTTTGTTTCGTAAAGAATCAAATAAATAACCAGCTAATTTTTCTTGCGTTAAGTCTGTATTTAATTTTTGAGCTAAATCTGGACGACCAACATCACCAATAAATAAAGTATCTCCTGTAAAAATTGCATAATCTTTACCGTTTTCATCTTTCAATAAATACGTTGTACTCTCCATGGTATGACCTGGTGTGTGTAAAGCTGTAATAGTTATATTTCCTAAAGAAAAAACTTCGCCATCAGTTGCGATATGTGTATCAAAATTTGGTTCCGCAGTTGGACCATAAATAATTGTAGCACCAGTTTTTTGCGCCAAATCTACATGTCCTGAAACGAAATCTGCATGAAAATGCGTTTCGAAAATGTATTTGATTTTTGCATTGTCTTTTGTCGCTTGATCGATATAAGATTGTATTTCTCTCAACGGATCAATAATTGCAACTTCACCATTGCTTTCTATATAATAAGCACCTTGCGCAAGACATCCGGTGTAAATTTGTTCAATTTTCATAAGAATGATTTAGTGTGTAAAAATACAAATATTTAAATTTAGAATTTTCCTCTGATGGATGAATTCTGATACTTTTCTTCTATTTAAACTCAAATAAGATTGATAGTTAACTTAAAATTTATGAATGAAATCATAGGTTATTTGGCAATCTTTTTTAGATTAATAAATAATTCAGTTTTTGCTCTTGGCGGAATAGAATTGTAACAATTTTCCATGACTTTGAAATCAAAATAATCGTTGAAATACGTCTGATATTCAGTTTTATCACCTCCAAAAGGTGGCGTGTTATTTCCGAATTCTCTGTTGAATAATACACCAACTAATTTTCCGTTTTCGGCTAACAGTTCGTTCATTTTGATGCTATAACTTTGACGTAATTTTGGATCTAACGCACAGAAAAAAGTTTGTTCTAAAATCAAATCAAATTCACCATCTAACTCAAAAAAATCTTGATGAAGAACTTTGATATTGGGATTATGTTTAAATTTTTCTTTGATTTTTTCAACTACAATTTCCGAAATATCAATCAATGTAATATTCGTAAAACCTTGTTCCAAAAGATATTCTGCTTCGTAAGCATTTCCACAACCTGGAATCAGAATTCTGATATTTTTATCTTCCAATTGATCGATATACTCTTTTAGTGGAGTAGAAGGAGCTTTTAAATCCCAACCAGTTTGATTTGTGATGTATTTATCGTTCCAAAAATTTTCGTTCAGTTCCATACTTTAAATTATTGAATTATAAATTCTTCGATGAACATAAAAATTGCCATTAAAATAATGAAGATTGCAAATGTTCGTTTTAGAAATTGTACTGGTAAAAATTTGTTGATGTAGGTTCCGACAAGAATTCCAACCATAGAAATTCCAATGAAAACACTCAAAAAACTCCAATCAATTTTGATGTGTAAAGCATCACCAATAAAAAATCCGATAAGTGAATTGATGGCAATAATTACCAACGAAGTTGCCGAAGCTCTTTTCATATCTAATTTTGCAACCATCATTAATGCCGGAACAATCAAAAAACCACCGCCAGCACCAACCATTCCTGTTAATCCTCCGATTAAAAATCCTTGAATTAATAAAAGAGGATTTAGCTTATCATTTTTCTGATTAATTTGTTCTTCTTTCTTACCTTTTAACATAGAAATAGCTGCGAAAACCATCAGAATAGCGAATAAACCAAACATTGCCATTCGACGTGTGACGATAAAATCGCCTATAGAAAATAAATTACTTGGTAGGGCAGGAATTAAAAATGCACGAACCAATGTAATTCCAACAACAGCTGGTAATCCAAATTGAAAAACGACTTTCCAATCAACCATTTTTTGCGAAGCTTGCTTTATTCCTCCAATCAATCCTGTCGATCCAACGATGGATAATGAATAAGCAGTAGCAATTTTTTCGTCGAAATGAAAAATATACGCTAAAATAGGAACGGCTAAAATAGATCCACCACCACCAAGAACTCCCATAATTAATCCGATGAAGAAGGCACCTACAAAACCAAAAAACTCTATAAAATCCATTTTTTTCTCTCGATTTTTACAAATCTATAGCAAATACAATAACAATTACTATAGGTATATTATGAAATATTGTTGTAAATTAATACAAATGCCTACTAAATCAATAGACGTATATTATTTTACTTTTTTTAATTATTATGCAAATTTGGTGTAACATTTTCAAAAAAACTGCTACTAATGTTACATAAGCATAATAGATAAAAACTTAAAAAATACTAAATGAAGAAAATTTTTATGTCTATCTTATTTGCAGGATCAGCATTATTTGGTCAGCAAATAAAATTTGATGAGTATACTCTAGCAAACGGATTGCATGTTATCCTTCATCAAGATAATTCTGCTCCAGTTATTACAACAGGTGTTATGTATCACGTAGGTTCGAAAGATGAGCAAGTTGGTAAAACAGGTTTTGCACACTTTTTTGAGCATTTATTATTTGAAGGAACAGAGAATATTAAGAGAGGTGAATGGTTCAAAATTGTTTCTTCTCATGGAGGTTCTAACAATGCGAATACAACAACGGACAGAACATATTATTACGAAACTTTTCCATCAAATAATTTAGAATTAGGATTATGGATGGAATCTGATCGTTTGCGTCAACCAATCATCAATCAAATTGGCGTCGATACACAAAAAGAAGTTGTAAAAGAAGAAAAACGTTCTCGTTTAGACAATCAACCTTATGGTAAATTTTCGTACGGAGAAGCGGTTAATCCTCATGTTTTCAAAAAACATCCTTACCGTTGGAGTGTAATTGGTTCTTTTGAGGATTTGAGTAATGCAAAATTAGACGATTTCAAACACTTTAGTCAAACTTTTTATGTGCCAAATAATGCTGTATTAGTTGTTGCGGGTGATTTTAATAAAGACGAAGCAAAGAAATTAATTGAGAAATATTTTGGTGTAATTCCAAGAGGAAAAGATGTTGTGAAAACTGTTGTGAAGGAAGATCCAATTACATCAGAAATTCGTGGAACAGAATATGATGCAAATATTCAGATTCCTTTATTGGCGATTAATTATCGTACGCCAGATAACAAATCAAAAGATGCTTATGCATTAGAAATGTTATCAAGCTATTTAACAGGTGGAAAATCATCAGTTTTATATAAAAAATATGTTGACGAGAAAAAAGAAGCATTACAAATATTTGCTTTCAATCGTCAAATGGAAGATTACGGAATTTATTCAATCGGAATTTTACCTCAAGGAGAAGTTTCTTTGGATAAATTAGAAGGAGATTTACAACAAGATATAGAAAAAGTTCAAACAAATTTGATTTCTGAAGAAGATTACCAAAAAATCTTAAATGGAATTGAAAATAGTTTTGTGGCTTCAAAATCGGGTGTTCAAAACATTGCACATGCTTTAGCGGATGCTTATATGTTGGGCGGAGATACAAATAAAATCAACGAAGAATTGAAAGTTTATCAATCTGTAACAAGAGAAGATATTCGCAATGTTGCTAAAAAGTATCTAAACAAAAACCAACGTGTAATTATTCATTATTTACCAGAATCTAAAAAAGCTGCAAAATAAAAAACAACCGAATTATGAAAACAAAAATATTATCTCTTGCAATCGCTTTTATGGCAGTTAGCTTAAATGCGCAAGTGGCGATTCCAATGCCAAAACCAGGTCCAGCACCGACGGTTAATTTAGGAAAATCGAACGAATTCAAATTAAAAAATGGTTTAACAGTTATCGTTGTTGAAAATCATAAATTACCACGAGTTTCTGCTACATTAACAATCGATAATCCTCCATATGCATTAGGTGCAAAAAAAGGAGCAGAGTCTTTGTTGGGCGAAATGTTGGGAACAGGAACAAAAACAAAATCGAAAGATGATTTCAATAAACGTATTGAGTTTTTAGGAGCTCGCGTTAATTTTTGGGAAGAAGGAGCTTCTGCAAGTTCTTTAACTAAGTATTTTAACGAGATTTTTGGTTATATGGCTGATGGAGCTATGAATCCAAACTTTACTGAAAGTGAATTTGCTGATGTTAAAAAACGTTACATCGAAGGTTTAAAGTCGAATGAAAAATCTGTAGAAGCAGCAGCATCTCGCGTTTCGAATATATTAGTTTATGGAAAAAATAATCCTTTCTCAGAATTTGATACACCAGCCCAAATTGAGAAAATTACATTGCAAGATGTGAAGGATTACTACAATACCTACTACAAACCAAACAATGCTTATTTGATTGTTGTTGGAGATATTTCGACAAAAGATGTAAAAGCATTGGCGGAGAAAAACTTTGATTCTTGGCAAACAGGAAAATTAAATATTCCAGCATTTCCAAAAGTAGAAGAAGTTACAAAAACGGAATTAAATGCGATTAATATGCCTAACGCAGTGCAATCTGTGGTCTCAGTTTCGTATCCAGTTCAGTTGACAAAGAAAGATCCAGATTATTATGCAGCGTTAATTGCGTCGTCTATTTTGGGAGGCGATTTTAATTCGAAATTGAATATGAATCTTCGTGAAGCGCATGGTTGGACATATGGTGCACGTGGTGGAGTTTCTGATTCTCGTTACATTGGACGTTTCAATACTAATGCAACTGTTCGTAACGAAGTGACGGATTCTGCTATCGTTGAGACGATGAAAGAAATTAAAGGAATGACGTTAAACAAAATTGATCAACAAACGTTGAATGATGTAAAAGCAAAATTCTTAGGAAACTTTATCTTGACTTTAGAAAGTCCTTCTACGGTTGCTAACCAGGCTTTAACGAAAAAGACAAATCAATTATCAGATAGTTTTTATGCAGATTATATCAAAAATATAAATGCTGTAACAATTGATGATGTTTTACGTGTTTCGAAAAAATATTTCCGTCCAGATCAAGCAAAAATCAATGTAACAGGTAAATTAGAGCAAATTGCACCAGCTTTAGAAAAATTAGGTTACTCAGTTAATTACTACGATTCTTTCGGAAATAAAATAGATAAACCAACTTCTGGTGCAAAAACTACAACTGTTTCAGTTGCTCAAATTACAGATAATTTTTTCAAAGCTATTGGTGGTACGGACAAAGTGAAAGCTGTAAAATCGATTGCTCAAAAAGGAAAAATTGACATGATGGGTAGAAATGGAGAATATATATCTAAATCTGCTGCGCCTAATAAAACTTTTGTAAGTTATAATATAGGTGGACTTATTATTAAACAAATTTTTGATGGTGAGAAAGGGTTTGTTTTTCAAGGACAAAAATTTGATTTACCAGCTGAAATGACAGATCCTTTAAAGAAAACAAATTCTTTGTTTGTACCATTGTCAGAAGGTTATAAATCGGCTAAAGTAGAAGGAATCGTTTCTGAAAACGGAGTTGAATATTACAAAGTTGTTGCTGCAGATATTTCTCGTACAGATTATTATGATGTAAAAACTGGCTTGTTAATGAAGTCTGAACAAAAAATGAAATCTCCACAAGGAGAAATGATTGCGACGACGATAAACAAAGGATATAAAACTTTTGAAGGTATTTTAATGCCAACAGAAATTTTAACAGAAGCTGGACCTCAAACAGCTAAAATAGTAATTGAATCAGTAGAAATTAATAAAAACGTTTCTGACGCAGATTTTAAATAACAATTCTTTTAAATATTTTTCAAATTAAAAGGCAATTCGTATTTTTCGGATTGTCTTTTTTTATACCACTATGATGAATAAAACCTCTTAGCGCAAAAAATAAGGTAATTAAAGAAGAGTATCAAGAGATTATAGATCAGCGTATGCTAGAATTGCGTAGAAAAACTTGAGATTAATAACTGAAAATTCTTTTTAAAAATGAATAAATCTTATTTTTGAGAAATTTTTAATCAAAAAACAAAATATATAATGGCAACAATCAATTGGCAAACGGTAAAGGAGTACGAAGATATCACGTTCAAGAAATGTGATGGAGTAATGCGTATAGCATTTAATCGTCCTGAAGTTCGTAATGCATTTCGCCCGAAAACTGTTTTCGAATTATTAGATGCTTTTCAATTAGCAGAAGAAGATCGTGAAGTTGGTGTAATTTTATTGACAGGAGAAGGACCATCTGCAAAAGATGGTGGTTGGGCTTTTTGTTCTGGAGGTGATCAACGCGTTCGTGGTGCAAAAGGTTATGAAGGACAAGATGGTGTTGGACGTTTGAATATTTTAGAAGTTCAGCGTTTAATTCGTTTTTCGACAAAAGTTGTTGTAGCCGTTGTAAATGGTTGGGCAGTAGGAGGAGGACATTCTTTGCACGTGGTTTGTGACATGACATTGGCTTCTAAAGAACATGCGATTTTCAAACAAACTGATGCAGATGTAGCTTCATTTGATGGTGGTTACGGTTCGGCTTATTTGGCAAAACAAGTTGGTCAAAAACGTGCCCGTGAAATCTTTTTCTTAGGATTGAATTACTCTGCACAAGAGGCTTACGATATGGGAATGGTAAATTTAGTTGTTCCGCATGACGAGTTAGAACAAGTTGCTTTTGATTGGGCACAAGAGATTTTAACAAAATCGCCAACAGCAATTAAAATGTTGAAATATGCATTCAATTTGGTAGATGATGGTTTAGTTGGACAACAAATTTTTGCAGGAGAAACCACACGTTTTGCATATGGTACAGAAGAGGCTGTAGAAGGTCGTAATGCATTCTTAGAAAAACGTCCAAGAGATTTTTCAAAATTTAGATAAGAAAATTTTCAAAATATAAACGAAAAGCGATGTTTAACATCGCTTTTTTTATTTCTATAAAATCAATTACTTTTACTCAAAACCTAATTAATTTGTGATAATAGATTTTCCTGTATCCATTGAAATTTTTGGACACTCAGTCTTAGTTCATCCTATTCTCGAATCGGTCGGAATTTTTATTGCGATGCGTTATTATGCATTTCTACGAAAACGAAACAAATCAAGTTTATCGACAACACAATCGTTTAGTATAATTATAGGCGCATTAATTGGAGCGCTTTTGGGCTCTAAAATAATTGGAACATTAGAAAATCCGCAAGCTCTTTTGGATGCAGAAAATCCTTTTCTCTTTTTCTGGACAAGTAACACAATCATAGGTGGTTTAACCTTTGGTTTAATTGGTGTAGAACTCACAAAAAAGATAATTAGATACAAAGAAAGTACAGGCGATTTGATTACTTTTCCTTTGATTTTAGCGATGATAATTGGACGAATTGGTTGCTTTTTAACAGGCGTTTATGAACAAACATATGGAATAGAAACAACATCTATTTTCGGAATGGATTTAGGCGATGGATTGTTACGTCATCCAGTTGCTTTGTACGAAATTGTTTACCTTATTTTGCTTTGGATAGTTTTAAAAATCGTTCAGAAAAAATATATTTATCCTTCTGGATATTTGTTTCAAATCTTTATGCTGGCTTATTTTGTGTTTCGTTTCTGTTTAGATTTTATCAAACCAATACATCCCATTTTTTTAGGATTAAGTTCTATTCAAATTACTTGTGTTGGTGTTATTTTTTATTATATCTTTAAGTTATCACAACTTAAATCTAACTAATGGAATCTTTATTTACAATTGTTTTTATTTTACTTCTTATTGGTTCTGTACTTTCTGTAGCAGGTTTTATTTTGTACTTATTTACAAAGAATAAAAATGAGATAGAAAGTGTAGAAATGTCTCTAAAACTAATGGTTTGGGGAATAGGGATTTTACTTGCTTCGGGTTCAATTTGTGGCTTAATTTTAATTGGAAACTAATATGATATATTCAGTAATATTTGCAGAAGGAGGATTTGGAAACGATTTTATTTATGTTATTATAGCAATTTTAGCAGTAATTGCACTTATTGGAGGCGCTGTTGGAACAGTAATTTCGCTAATCATAAATTCTATTTCTGGAAAAAGTAAATCTTCAAAATACTATTTAATGATTTTTGGAATGTGTGCATTGGTTACACTTATTATTTCAGGAATGGTTTGTGGATCTATGTAAACATCGTACCTTTCATTAAAACTTAAATCTACTTAAAACTTATATTATGCCGGTTAGAAATTACACGTATTACGATTATACAATTTCACTTTGTCCAGAATGTTTAAAACGTGTTGGTGCAAAAATTATTATCGAGGACGAGAATGTTTTTATGACAAAACGTTGTCCAGATCATGGTTTCTTCAAAACAAAAATAGCAACGGATGTCGATTATTATAAAAACATAAGAAATTACAATAAAGCATCAGAAATGCCTTTGCATTTTGAGACAGATGTAGAATATGGTTGTCCGTACGATTGTGGTTTGTGTGTCGATCACGAGCAACATTCGTGTTTATCAATTGTTGAGGTGACGGATCGATGCAATTTAACGTGCCCTACTTGTTACGCCATGTCATCGCCACATTACGGTTCTCATCGTAGTTTAGAGCAAATAGAAGCGATGTTTGATACCATTGTTAAAAATGAAGGCGAACCCGATGTGGTTCAAATTAGTGGCGGAGAGCCAACAATTCATCCACAATTTTTTGAGATTATGGAAATTGCAAAATCAAAACCAATTAAACATTTGATGTTGAATACAAACGGAATTAGAATTGCGAATGATCCAGGTTTTGCAGAAAAATTAGCAACTTATGCACCAGAATTTGAAGTTTATTTACAATTTGATTCATTTAAAAAAGAAGTTTTAGAAGATTTTCGAGGAAAAGATTTGACAGATGTTCGAATGAAAGCTTTAGAAAAATTGAATGAATTAAATCTTTCTACAACTTTGGTTGTTGTTCTTCAAAAAGATAAAAATACGGATGAAATTGGAAAAATCATCGATTTTGCTTTAAAACAAAAATGTGTACGTGGAGTTACTTTTCAACCTGTAGAAATTGCAGGCCGAAACAGAGAAGACTCTATTCATGAAAAAATTACCTTAACGGAAGTTCGTCAAGAGATTCTGAATCAATATCCTCTTTTCAATGGAGATGATATTATTCCGGTTTCGTGTAATCCTGATGCTTTGGCAATGGGATATATGTTAAAATTAAATGACGAGGTAATTCCGTTAACACGCTATATAAATCCTGCCGATTTATTGAATAACGAATCAAAAAATACAATTGTTTACGAACAAGATGAAGAATTGAAAGTACAGTTGTTGGATATTTTTAGCACAGGAATTTCTGTGGATAAAGTACAACCAAAAATGAATCAGTTGCTTTGTTGTTTACCAGAAGTTTGCGCGCCCGAATTGGATTTAGATTACGATAATTTGTTCCGAATAATCATTTTGAATTTTATGGATGCACATGATTTTGATGTTCGTGCTGTTAAAAAGTCTTGCGTACATATCGTCAACAAAGATTTGAAATTAATTCCATTCGAAACAATGAATTTATTTTATCGTGACGAAAAAGCTGCTTATTTAGAAGAATTGAGAAAAGAGGATAAAGTGTTGTTTTAGATGATGATGACAAATTGCTTATTTTTTGGAGATAGTATTACCTACGGCGAATATGACGGGGTTTTGGGAGGTTATGTAGAAATTTTGAAACGTTATTGCCATGCTGAGTTTTATAATAACAATGCAAACGAAGTCAATTGTTTTAATCTCGGAATAGGAGGAGAGACAACAGAAGGTTTAATGAAACGATTTGAAGTTGAGACAAAAGCGCGCTTTTCTCCTGACGAAAATCTAATTTTCTTTTTTTATGGCGCAAATGATTTAGCTGAAAGAAATGATTTAGAATTGGTTTCTCTTGTTAATTTTGAATCAAATCTTTTTGAAGTAATTTCTCAAGCAAAAGAATTTACAGTTAACATTTATGTGATAAGTATTTTACCAATCTCTAAAACGGTTGATGGAATAAAAGTTCCTNNGTTTTAATTCAACTAAAGAAGAATTTCTTTCAAAAGATGGTATTCATCCAAATGAAAAAGGATATCAATTTATCGCAAATCAAATCAAACCGATTGTAGAGAAATATTTGTAAAATCTATTTTTGTTGAATTTGACTTCTGTAATATGGAATGATATAATCTTTAAAAAATAAAAAAGTCATTGATCCAGCTATACATGTAAATGGTGCGTTTTGGCTTGTTCCAGTTGGTGAGATCTAAGAAATTAATAATCCAACTAAATATCCGCATAAAGCGTAATAACCAATTTTCAGAATTATTCTTAATGCTTTGTTTTTCATTTTATTAGTGTTTTAATGAAGATATGGTTTTTATTGATAGTAAACAAAATAATCTTTATTCATTATAAATAACTCATTTTGGTTTTGTAACTTTGTTCGCGAAAGTTTATGGTAATTTTTCAAATAAAAAATTAGTATTAACAAACGAAATTTTCTTCGGGGCAAGGCGAAATTCCTTACCGGCGGTTATAGTCCGCGACTCCTTTAACAACTGTTATTGGACTGATTTGGTGAAACTCCAAAACCGACAGTATAGTCTGGATGAGAGAAGAAAATTGAACACAACTGAAAGTCATGAGTGATAAGTGTTAAGTTCTGAGTGAAAAACTCATGACGCACAACTTTGAGCTTATTACTTAACAATGTGTTTCGCCCTGAAGTGATGTTTCATGATAAAACAAAAATCAAATGAAAACAATCACACAATTTGGCTCAACAGCCAATGAAAGAATTGCAAATGCAATAAAAGATCTACAAAACGGAAAAGGAATTTTATTAATTGATGATGAAAATCGTGAAAACGAGGGTGATATCATTTTTCCTGCTTCCACAATTACTGCGCCTGATATGGCTTTATTGATTCGTGAATGTAGCGGTATTGTTTGTCTGTGTCTTACACAAGAAAAAGCAGATGAATTGGAGCTAAATCCTATGGTCGAAAACAATAACTCACGTTTTCATACTGCATTTACAGTAACTATTGAAGCAAAAGAAGGTGTAACAACTGGTGTTTCTGCAGCCGATCGTATACAAACGATAAAAACAGCAATTAATCCAATTGCAAAACCGACTGACCTTAATCGACCTGGACATGTTTTTCCTTTAATTGCTCGTCCAAAAGGCGTTATGGAACGTCGAGGACATACAGAAGGAAGTATTGATATTGTGAAATTAGCAGGTTTAGGAAATGAAGCAGTTTTGTGCGAATTGACAAATGTTGATGGTACAATGGCGAAAGTTCCGCAAATTATAGATTTTGCCGAAAAACATGAAATGACTGTTTTGACAATTGAGGATATTTACGAATATCGTCTTCAATTAGAGGAGAAAAAACAATTAGAATTCGCTTAAATTAAACAATAAAATACATCATAAACTTTCAAAAATCTTCGGGTAGAAATACACGAAGATTTTTTTTGATTTTATACAAAATTTATTATCCAAAATCAAGGTAATTTTGAATAAAATCAATGTACATTTAAAAACTTAAAATTCAAATTACAAAATGACATCAGAGGAGAAAGTTCCATCCGTTTGGAAAAATAAAGAATTTATTCCATTCATATTTTTAAGGTTTTCCTTAATCTTTGCTTTATTCATTCAGAGTACGTCTGTTGCGTACGAAATTTTTAAAGTCACTCAGAAAGAAATTTTTCTTGGATTAATTGGTTTAGCCGAGTTTTTACCAATTCTTTTAACTGCTTTTTATGCGGGACAATTGGTCGATAAATTGGATAAACGGATGATCTTGGTACGAAGTATTGGTTGTTTTATGACCGCTTCTTTTGTCTTGATGATTGTTAACTTTCCGTCAGTTCGCCAAGCAATCGGAATTCCTGTTTATTTGGGAATCTGTTATTTTGCATTTTTCATTTTAGGATTGACAAGATCCTTTAGCGGACCAGCTTTATTTGCACTTTTAGCCTTAGTTGTCCGTAAAGAAAACTACACAAAAGCAATTCCAGTTTCTTCGTCTGCATTTATGATTGGATCAGTTTTAGGACCTTTGGCAGGAGGAGTTATTTTAGCAAAATTTGGTATTGAAGCCGCTTTGATAACCGCTTTTACAATTATGTGTATTTCGATGGTGATGATATTATTAATTTCTAAAAAACCAGCAGAAATATCAGAATCAGAATCGACAGAATCGCCAATGATACGTATCAAAGAAGGTTTGAGATTTATTTGGGGAACGCCAATTATATTAGCTGTTTTGAGTTTGGATATGTTTGCGGTTTTCTTTGGTGGAGCAGAATCGTTGTTACCAGCTTTCGTTGAAAAAGTATTGAATCAAGGTTCTGAAGCTTTTGGATTATTACGTTCAGCACATGGAATTGGATCGATTATAATGATGTTTTTCTTGTCGATGATTCCAAGTTTATTAAAAGGAAATGTTGGACCAAAATTATTGGGAGCAGTCGCAATGTTTGGTATTTGCATTATATCTTTCGGATTTAGTCAAAATCTGTATTTATGTTTTGTGATTTTGATGTTTGGAGGTGCTTTTGATGCAATTTCGATGGTAATTCGTCAAAGTATTTTACAAATTAAAACGCCCGAAAATTTGAAAGGTCGTGTTTCATCTGTCAATTCAATATTTGTGAGTTCTTCTAACGAATTAGGAGCTTTAGAAAGTGGAATTGCTGCAACATTTTTAGGGTTAGTTCCAGGAATTATTTTTGGTGGAACAATGACAATTTTAACCGTAATTTTAATTGCATTTTTCATCAAACCTATTCGAAAAGTAACCTTAGAATAAAATATTAAGATAAAAAGAAGTAAAGGTTTTAAAATAAAGTAAAGCGAATCAATTGATTCGCTTTTTTGTTATCTTTAAGAAAATAATTATCAATGAAATCTATTGTTTACTTTTTACTTTTAGGATTTGGTTTGTTGAGTTGTAATAAGGATGAAATTAAAATAAAGGTTGATAAAGTCGAAAATAATATGATACACTTTACAATCAAGAATAACTTCGAAAAAGAATCAATTCGCTTTTTAAAACCTAAACATAATTATTTATGTTATGAAGGAAGTAGTCCTATTAATAATATCTATAAAGATTTTTACATCTTAGATTTTATAAACAGATACTGTAATCTTCCCCTTGTTAA
>NZ_DINY01000069.1:0-25628 GCF_002426075.1 Empedobacter sp. UBA5528
CAGTTTTTTGGATATTGCCTTTATTTACAACGAATTACGACTTTCTATTCCCAAAGTATTGTAAATAACCTTTAAATGATATTTCACGGTATTCTCAGAAATATAGAGTTCAGTTGCAATTTCTTTATTTGTAAATCCTTTCTTCACTAATTCGATGATATCCAGTTGTCTTTCCGAAAGATTATAATCACTTAAAATGATTTTCTTTTCAACTTGATTTGCGTTATTCGAATGATTAATCAAATCAGAAAGTTTATTTCTCATCCGTTCATTTTCATTTTCAACAAGTTTTCTTTTTTCGATGTTTATCTTGTAGAATTTATAAAGAACAATTAATAATATGATTAGAATTGTAGAAATAATAACTAGAAATAATCGGATATTTTTTTGATTTCGAACTTCTAAATCATTTCGTTTATTAATAATTTCTCGTTCTAAATTTTGTAATTTTCCACTTTGATTAATTGCATCATAATCAGTTGCAAGATCATTTACAATTAATCTTGTTTTGTATGCTTTTTCCCAATCTTCATTCTGCGCATAATACTAAGTAAGAGATTCATACATATTCAAAATATAAAGTTTTATACTATAATGTTTTGCATAATACAAACCTTTGTTAAAAGCTTCTAAAGCCTTCTTATTGTCCTTTGTTTCTGTATATAAGTGTAAAAGCTTTCTATAAATATTAGGTAAATGTTTGGGAGATTTTTGCTTCAAAATTTCTATACCTTCCAAATAATCTTTTTCTGCCTGAATATAATTTTTATTTAAACTATTCATTGTGCCTAAAACAGAAATATAAAAGCCATAAGTTTCTGCATCCAAATATTTTAAATTAGATTTATTTACTTTTTGAAGCAATTCCTTAACCTTATCATATTTTAAATAATCAAATTGGATGAAGATTCGTTCAATTAAAACTCTTGTCTCAACTTCGACTTTATATTTCGAACTCTTTAAACCATATTTTTCAGCAACGTTTAAATTTTCTTCTGCTTCTGGATAATTTAATAATGTTTTATACGTAAGATATTTTAACAAATACAAATTATATAAATCGTAATTCGTTACGTTTTTAGAATGTATAATACTATCCAATTTGATAATTGATTTATCAAATGAACCAATTTCATTATAAGATGAAATTTTTTTCTTTAGAATTTCGGAATTTATAGTGTTTCCTGTCCCTACCTGGGTAAAAAATAGAGTAAAGAATATAAAAAGTGTTTTGTTATTCATTTTTATTATATAACTGATATTTAGTAAAGTAATTCAACTACCTGTAGGTAGTAATCGTTAAACTACCTCATAACTACTCCTGCAAAAATAGGAATTTAAGTACTGAATCCTAAAATTTGCAAAGAATTTATTTAGCACATAAATCTGGTGTTAATAGCTAATTATTTATTAAAAATGAAGATTATTTTATCTACTTTATTACTACTGTTGTGTAGTTTAGGTTTCTCTCAAAATTTGGATTACAAAAATTTAAAACAATTTATTGGAAATCGTGTAAATGAGTTAGAGGATTTTTATAAGGTTTCTTCTACATCTATTGAAGATAATTTTGGAAACCAAAAAGTAATGTACAATTCAGTAAAAATTGAACCATATACGTTGAATATTGAGGTTGAAACTGAAGGGAAAAATATAAAGCGTATTGTGGTCAAAAATTCTGAAAATAGAACAAGTTTCTTTAAAAATATTGCAGAAGAAATAGAAAAAGAAGCTCCAATTAAGAAAAACTATAAGACGTATTATATCTCTTTAGTTAAGAACTCTACAAAAAAGAAAATTTATCAAGAATCAATTGATCAATTAATTGATTTATTGAAAAAACCGACCACCAATCTAAAAGAAAATTATGGTTTACTGGAATCTAGTCCTCTAAAAACCATAATTACAATCAACGAAACTGAAAGTATTTTAGAAATCAATTAAAATTAAGTCAATATTTAAAACAATTAACAATGAAAAACATTTTTATTTTAGGGTTAGGTCTTATGGCTTCGCTAGCATTTGGACAAGTAGATAAAATTTACAAACATTCTGGTGAGATTATCGAAGGTCAGATTAAGCGTGTGGGAGAATTTACAGTAGAATATACGTATGATGGAGAAGATGCTATACAGTCTTTGAGTAAATATTCTGTTAATAAAGTATTTTACGGGAAAAGCACTCGTATTGAGGATGTTTCTGATAAAATTGAAATTACTGACGATAAAGATTGGGGGAAAGTGATTATTTTGGAAGATAAATCTTTGGTTGCAGGTTTGAAAAAAGGAGATGATTTAAAATCTAAAACAGGTATGATTAACTTCAGAACTGGAAATGGAAAAGATGAGCGTGCAGAAAAAGTTTTAAAACAACAAGCTGCAGAAGTTAGATGTCCATTTATTCTACTATTATCTGATAAAATGACAGGTAAATCGGCAAAGAAAACAGGAAGTTGCTACAAGTACCAGTAATAGGATTACTAAGAACTTTTAACTATATAATGTACTATTAATTATTTGACAAATAAGTCGTGGTAACTCGCGGCTTATTTTCTTTTAAAAAATGAACAAAGAAATAGTGTATTCACGAAAACGCAAACGAACTACAAATTTTGGTTCAAAAAAAATAAATTACTTAGATATTTTGATTGTTGTTTCAATTATTATTGTCACAATCTCAGTTATAATCAACTATTTGAATTAATTTTTTAGAAATACTCGCTACTACTTCACTTTATCTTTGATCCACTTCGCAACGGGTTTCTCAAAATATTCAAACGTTAATGCACTTAAAATTAAAGCAATTACGAAATAAATTCCAATTTTCTGAAAATCATTGATTTTCGGTAAATATTGATTTCCATATTTTATCACAATCATATGAATCATATAAAATGCAAAACTAATTTCACCTAAATAAACCAATGTTTTATGTTGAAGAATTCTCGAAAAGAAACCTTTTTGTAAAGCAAAAATTAGGACAATTCCAACCATCGGAATCCAATAATAAATTCCGTAACGAAAAGCTCTCGCAACATCATTGTGGAAGTAGAAAAAGATTGCCAAAACAGCAATTGCAGCGATTTCTATTAAAGTTCCTCTCGAAAAATTGATAGGCGTATCTTTTATCTTTTTATAGATTTGACAGGTAATAATTCCTAAAATAAAATCGAAACTGCGAACAATTGGATTGATGTAAAAAATCGCTTTTTCCAATTTCATATTTGTTCTGAAATAAGGTTCTGCAAAAATAATAATCGGAATAATTAGTAATAAAATATATTTCAGTTTCGGGAATTTATGCAACCAAATCACATAAAAAGGAAACATCAAATAGAAAAATAATTCGGTCGAAATACTCCAGGAAACGTTATTAATAGAGAAATAAAAATCTTTTACCGGAATATAAGATTGCAATAAAAATAAGTTCGCACCTGCAATATCCCAATGAAAATAACCTTGCCAAACATTGATGATAACAAATGGTAACATGACACAAAAGGTTAGGACATGAAGTGGATAAATTCGAGCAATTCGCGCGATATAAAACTTCTTTTTATCAAAATTTGGATTGTCGATGACTTTCTTTTCGTAATTAAGCGCTATAACAAATCCGCTTAAAATAAAGAAAAAACCAACACCAAGATAACCTTCGAAAAAGACGTTATTTTTTAGATAATTATACCAAGCTAAATCAGTTTTTACAAACGTTAAATGGCTTAAGAAAACGACAAAAGCAAAGAAAAAACGTAAAGAAGTTAAGCTATTTAGCATTAGTCAATAATTTTAATTTCCATTTGATAATATTCGTCAAACATGCGAATAAATTCTTCCAATTTACTTTCTCTTACTGAAATTGTAAACATACATTTATCAGAAAAATGTTTGTCTTTAATTTCTCCAGAAATCCGATAGACATTGCGTTCTACAATTCCTTGTTGATCATAGTTAAAAACCATTTTCACACGTTTTGAAACAAATTTTTCTACAATATTTGCTTCTTCTAACACAACTTGTGCCGCATATTTATAGGCTTTTACCAAACCAGGAATTCCTAATTTTGTTCCACCAAAATAACGTACAGAAACAATTAAAACATTGGTGATTTCGCTTGATAAAATTTGATTATAAATTGGTAAACCAGCCGAACCATTTGGCTCACCGTCATCATTTGCACGATGATTTTTACCATCTATACCAAGAGCGTACGCGTAACAATGATGATTTGCATCGGGATGAATTTCGCGTAATTGATCCAAATAAATTTTGATGTCATCTTCATTTTCAATTGGATAAGCAAAATTAATAAACTTACTACCCAATTCTTTGAAAATTACATCTTCCACCGCTTTCTCGATTGTACGATAATTGTCCGTCATGTTGTATTGAAAAGTAGCGCAAAGATAGTTTAAATAGTACTTTTAAAGAAAAAAGGTTTTATATTTATGAATGATGAAAAAATTTAATATAAATGAAAGCTTATTTATTTTTATTCATACTAATGTGTTCGAGTATTCTTTTTGCCAGAGTATTTCAAAGAAGGAATTTAAAAGGATCATTAATAATTCAATGATAGATTATAATTATAGAATTATTACAGATAATCAAGATAGTATGTTTTACAAAACTGAAAATCTGAAGATTTATAATAGTTCAATTGGAAAATCTAAATTTCAATTTCGTCGTACAATAGAATTTAGATTTTTGAAAAATAATAAAGTAAATTTAATTGATTGCCAAAATTGTAATGAACCATCATTTTGCTATGTAACAAAAAAACAAAATATTTTTAATTATAAAATTGATAATGTTGGTGGGAAATTAATATTTAAGCTACAAAATAAATTTTATAAAATGAGTTTTCTTGTTGAATCAATAAATAACATAGAATTTGAGAAGAATAAATTTTCTGAAATAATTATTAAACGAAAATTTTAATAAATTCAAATAAATCATAAATAAAAAAAGAACCTTAAAATCTAAGGCTCTTCAATTTCTATTCTATTTTCGAAAATATTTAATTCATCATTCAGAAAACGATGTTTTTCAGTTCGTGTTCCTTTCAGTCGAGGAGCTAAAATTCCTTCATTCCAAATAGTATCCGAGCTCAAAATTCGTGCTTCATCCCACAAATCAGCATCAATAAAATGTCGTATGGTATCACTTCCACCTTCAATAATTAAGGATTGAACATTGTTTTCGTATAAATAATCCATCACTTGTGGCAATATTTTTTGCGTAAAATCTAATTGAACAAGTTCTAAATTTTCTTCAGAACAATTTTCAATCGAATTGAAAATTACAGTAGGTTGTGTTTGATCAAACAAATGGAAACTTCTCGGAATCGCTAAGTTTTTGTCAATCGCAATTCTCAACGGATTATTTCCTTTCCATAATCGTGTGTTAAGTTGTGGATTATCAATCAAAGCGGTGTTTTTTCCAACCAAAATAGCTTGTTCTTCCGTTCGCCATTTATGTACTAACTGTTTTGTATATTGGTTTGTAATCCACAATTGTACATCATCACGCCCCATGTATCCGTCTTCTGTTTGCGCCCATTTTAAGATAATATATGGACGTTTTTTCTGATGAAATGTTATAAAACGCTTATTGAGTTTGATACATTCTTTTTCCAAAACACCAAGCGTTACATCAACACCATTTTTCAACAAACGTAAATAACCTTGCCCATTTACTTTCGCAAAAGGATCTAAAGTTCCAATTATGACTTTTGGAATTTCTTTTTCTATAATCAAATCCGCACAAGGAGGCGTTTTTCCGTGATGCGAACAAGGCTCTAACGTAACATATAACGTAGATTCTTTTAATAATTCTTGATTTTTAACCGAATTAATAGCGTTCACTTCGGCGTGCGGTCCGCCATATTCTGACGTAAAACCTTCGCCTATAATTTTGTTGTTATGTACAATAATAGAACCAACAAACGGATTAGGATATGTTGTTCCTAACCCGTTTGTTGCAATTTGTATACAACGAGCCATATATTGCTCATCGATAGATTGTTGTGTCATGCCTAAAAATTATGCATTAAAATCAATATTGAATAATGTTTTCAGTTTGATTTCTGCTTCAATTAATTTTTTACGTTTATCGTCAATTTGTTTGTAAACGTCTTTTAATAAAGGATTATTCTCATTTGCATTCGAAAAGAAATGTACATTATTATCCAATTGATTGATTTCTTTTTCTAAATCCTCAATTATTTTACGTGTTTTTCTAATCTCGTCATCCAATAAATTTCCATTATTTCCAGATTTTACTTTATTGACAAATGATTTCAACTTATAATCGTTCAATTCATTTTTAGAAAGATTTAAAGCATCTAATTTTTTGTGGTAAACATCTGTAAATTCTTGATTGATTGAAGTTTTTTCTGATGGAACTTTTCCTAAACTTGTCCAATTATGTTGGATTTCTTCTAGTTGTTTCAACGCCTCTTCTTTGTTTTCAGAAATCGTTTGATTTTTGAAATCGTCTAAGAAAGCTTGTTTCTTTTCTAAATTTTGTTCCATTTTTTGATTCGCTTGTTCGTGACGTTTTTTGTAACGATCAAAGAATTGATTACATGTATCTTTGAATTCTTTCCAGATTTTGTCTGAATTTTTTCTTGGAACATGTCCAATTTTTTTCCAATCATTTTGGATTTTTTTAATCACTTGTACAGAAGCATTCCAATCCGTGCTTTCCGTATGTTGTTTTGCAATTTCTAACAAAGCCAATTTCTTTTCAAGATTCAGTTGTTGCTCTGATTTTAGATTTTTATAGAAATCATTTTTGATGTGATTAAATTGTCTTGTCACTTCTTTGAAAGCTTCCCAAGTTGCAGAATTTTTATCTTTCGGAACACGTCCAATTGTGATAAAGTTCTCACGCAAAGAGTTTATTTCAGAAATAGCTTTTTGCCAATCGCCATGCGATTTTGTTGTTGCTTGCTCAGAAATTTCTTTGATACGAGCGATAATTTGATTCTTCTTTTCTAAATTATCTTTTTGCTCTTGTTTTATTTTTTCATTCAATTCCCCTTTACGGTCATGAATTTTATTTGTTAATTCTTTGAATTTTTGCCACGTTGGTTCGCGCAAATCTTCTTGTACAGGGACGGCTTCTTCTTTCCATAAACGATGCAAATATTGCAATTCATTCAAAGCTTTTTGCACGTTTTGCTCTCCAATTAATTCTTCTGCACGTTTAATAATCGATTGACGAACTTCCAGATTATGTGCATAATCCAATGTTTGCAATTCCTTATTCATATCCAAATATGTGTAGAAATTATCTAAGTGGAAAAAATAATTTTTGAATACATTTTCAGCATTTTTGCTCGGAATTCTTCCTGCATTGTGCCAACGAGTTTTTAACTCACGAAATTTCTTGAACATTGCCGCCGAAGAATCACTTGGTTCTTGATACAAGGCTTTCAATTCGTCAATAATTTCTAAACGTTCCTTTAAATTATCAGATTCCTTTTTTTCGTTTTCTTTATGAAAAACTGCTAATTGATTTTTAAAATCGTTGTAAACAGCGTTAAATTTTGCTCTAAAAGATGTTTCGTATTTAAAATCTAATTCATCACCACCTTCACTTAAGAAAGCTTCTTTTTTTGCAGCTTCATCTTCTTCTAATTTAGTTTTGAATGCATCACGAATTTGATTAAAATGCTCGCGAATCTCTTGAACATCATATTTGCTTAATAGATTTTTTGCTTCGTTAATCAAAACATCAAAACTAAATTTTTCGTAATCTTTGAACGAAATATCGCTTATTTTTTCTTGGTTCGTTAACTCTACCGTTTTGTAAGATTCCGTGTTAGAGTCGTTTGTATTTGCAGGTTTAGGTAATTGTTCTCCGTCTGCATTTTGCAGGTTATCCATTTCAGTATTCATAAGAAATTAAGTTTTGTTTCTCAAATCTAATAAAATTTGAGGACAATATCAAGTCTATTTTGTACGATTATTCCAAATTTCCCAAGCTTTTTCGGCTTGTAGAACCAACATTTCGTGACCATTTTTTATTTTGGCTCCATTTTGTTGACCATTTTCTAAAAATTTTGTCAATGGTGGATTGTAAATCAAGTCGTACAATAAATGATTTTCGTTGATAAATTGGTAGGGTAGAAGTGGAGCGATTTCAGTATTTGGAAAAGTACCAGCTGGCGAACAATTCACAATAATTTGATGATTATGAATGATTTCTTTATTTAATTCATCATATGAATAATGATTTTCAGTTTTTGTTCTTGAAACTATTTTATATTCAATTTTCAATAAATCAAGAATATAAAAAACCGCTTTTGCAGCACCTCCATTTCCTAACACCAATGCTTTTTTATGATGAGGTTCTAAAATAGGTTCTATCGAATGATGAAAACCATAACAATCTGTATTATGCCCGATTCGTTTTCCATCTTGTATCAAAACTGTATTAACCGCACCAATTGCTTTAGCTTCTGGTGATAATTCGTCCAAAAATGGAATGATTTCTTGTTTGTAAGGAATTGTAACATTAAAGCCCACTAAACCTTCGGTTTCGAATACTTTTTCTACTTCATCGATTTGCTGTAAATCAAAAACATTGTAGACAGCGTCTACAATGTTTTCGTTTTTAAATTTTTCAGCAAAATAAGATTTAGAAAATGAATAGGAAATATTTCTTCCGATTAATCCAAATTGTCTCATTCTTCTGTTTTATTTTTATTGAATTGAGCTTTCACAATTCGGATAATCAACGGCATATTCGCCAATAATATAATTCCGAAAATGAATTTCTCTAAATTATTTTTTACAATGTCAAACTGACCTAATGTGTGTCCCAAAAGAGAAATAACACCAACCCAAAGTACCGCGCCTATAAAACTATAGGTAATAAATGTGCGATAATTAAGGTTTGTAACACCGCAAATAAATGGAATTATTGTACGAACAACAGGCATAAAACGAGCGATAATAATTGCTTTTTTACCATTTTCGTTAAAAAATTCTGTTGCTTTTTCGATATGTTTCTTTTTAAGAAACCACGAGTCTTTTCGTCCTAAAATCCAGCCACCAAATTTTCGTCCAACATAATAATTTACGTTATCACCAAGAATTGCTGCAACCATCAGTAATGGAATAATATATTCGATATGCAAATGGTTTTGATCATCGCTTGCTGCAATCATTCCAATCGAAAAGATTAGTGCATCTCCAGGTAAAAAAGGCATTAAAAATGACATGATAATTAAGCCTGTTTCAGCAAAAATTATCAAGAATAAAATAGCATATATCCAATAACCGTAATTATTGATAATGTCCATTAATACCTTGTCTGGGCGTTGAACAAAATTAGTGATAAACTCAATAATAGATTGCATTTTTTATTTTTTAAGCTCTAATTATATCAGCTCCAATAGCACGTAAACGTACATCGATATCTTCATAACCACGGTCAATTTGATCGATATTATGAATAACAGTTTTTCCTTTTGCAGAAAGGGCAGCTATCAATAAAGACATACCAGCACGAATATCTGGAGAAGTTAATTCGGCTCCTTTTAAAGGAGTTTCGTGATTAAGACCAATAACAGTTGCGCGATGTGGATCACATAAAATAATTTGCGCTCCCATATCAATTAATTTATCCACGAAGAATAAACGAGACTCGAACATTTTTTGGTGGATCAAAACGCTTCCTTTTGCTTGAGTGGCAATTACCAAGATAATTGATAATAAATCTGGTGTAAATCCTGGCCAAGGCGCATCAGAAATTGTTAAGATAGAACCGTCAATAAAACGCTCGATTTCGTAATGTTCTTGTGCTGGAATATAGATGTCGTCATCACGACGCTCTAATTTGATTCCTAATTTTTTGAACACATCTGGAATAACACCTAAATTCTCCCACGAAACATTTTTGATTGTTAATTCAGATTTTGTCATGGCAGCTAAACCAATCCATGATCCAATTTCAATCATATCTGGTAAACATGTATGTTCAGTTCCGCCTAACTTCTCAACTCCTTCAATCGTTAAAAGATTCGAAGATATTCCAGAAATTTTAGCACCCATTCGGTTCAACATTTTACACAATTGTTGAATGTAAGGCTCACATGCAGCGTTGTAAATAGTTGTTGTTCCTTTTGCTAAAACTGCAGCCATAATAATATTTGCAGTTCCTGTTACAGAAGCTTCTTCCAATAACATATAAGAACCTTGCAATCCGTTTTCGTCTACTTCTACACCGTAGAAATCTTCGTCTGGATTGAAGCGATATTTTGCTCCTAACGCAAAGAAACCTTCGAAGTGCGTATCTAAACGACGACGCCCAATTTTATCTCCTCCAGGTTTCGGCATAAAAGCTTCTCCGAAACGAGCTAAAAGTGGTCCCATTAACATGATTGATCCACGTAATGCAGCACCATCTTTACGAAATTGTTTTCCTTTTAAATAATCTAATCGTAATTCGTCGGCTTGGAAAGTAAAATCTCCTTTTCCATTTTTTTGTGTTTTTACGCCTAAATCACCCAAAATTTCAATCAAACGATTGACATCTCGGATGTCTGGAATATTTTTAACACGAACTTGTTCATTGGTTAATAAAACCGCACATAAAATTTGTAGTACTTCATTTTTAGCACCTTGCGGAGTAATTTCTCCTTTCAAAGGTTTCCCTCCCTTTATTTGAAATGTAGCCATTTAGTTGTATTAAATAGTTTTGATTTAACCTTTATTGTTTCGAACGTTTTGGTTTCGATTGTTGTTATTTTGATTATTTCGGTTATTGTTGTTTTGACGATTATTCGAATTTTGGTTATTATTTCGATTGTTGTTATTTTGATGATTACGATTATTGTTTTGGTAACTTCTATTGTTTTGATTGTTGTTTGAATGATTATTATTCGAATTTAAACGATCAGGAGAAACCAAATGATCATCAACTTTTCTCAAATCAATTTTACCATCAGATAATTCGTACAAATGATTAAAAATAACTTGATCATCAACAGTATCTTTATTCCAAAGTAAATAACATTTTTTCATGTGATTGGCAATCGCAAAGTACAAACCTTCGCGTTTTTCGCCTTCTTCCCACGTTACAGCAACATCAATCATTTTACGAATATTGTTTCCGTAATATCTGTATTTATAGATGCTTTTTGGATATTCTACTTTATTTGGTTTACTATTTACCGTATCTTTTTTTGTCGGAATTGGATAAGGAGATTTTACATCCAAATCAAATTCTGCCATGATAAAAAGTTGATCCCAAAGTTTATGTTGAAAATCTGGTACATCGCGCAAGTGAGGATTTAATTCTCCCATTACTTCAATTATAATTTCGGCAAATCCGTTGCGTTCTGTTTCGTCTGTTATTGTTTTACAATGATTTACCATTTCTTGAATATGACGACCATATTCTGGAATAATCAATTGCGAACGAAGTGTATTATATTCCATTAAATTTTCTAATGTATTGGTTACAAATTTACAAAATTCTATCCGATTATTTGGGTAGAAAAGGTGTATTGATTGCTAATTTTTTATTAAATTTTATTCCTTAAAAAACGATTATAGTCGGAAGAAGATAAGCCGTAAAACAAGATTTTGTCTATTTAATTCAAAACAGTTAAAAATCTTTATCACCAAGGAAAATTAAGTTAAAACCTTTTGGTTGTCAACAAATATAGTATTTTCTTTTAATAAAAAGTAAATTTGGGTTTTTGTTTGAATGATTTAAATGAATATATTTTTAATTTAAACTTTATCCTCAAATTACACGCATTCAACGTATCTTTAGGGCAATTAAACAATAAATTATGAAAATAAAGTCGATAATAGCACTTTTTTTTCTCGCTACCACTTTTACTTTTGCTCAAACAAAACAGATTTTAATTGAAAATGTTAGAATTTTAGATCATCAAACTCAAGCATTAACATCGCCGATGAATGTTTTGGTTTCTGGGCAAAAAATTGAAAAAATTAGTTCTGCAAAAATTTCTTCACCTAATCAAGACGTTGTAAAAATTAATGGAGGAGGAAAAACGTTGATGCCAGGTTTGATAGATGTTCATGTACACATGGTATTTGGTTCATTGACGATGGCGCAAATGATGTCGCCAGATATGTCCGAAGAAATGTTAATGAATAAGGTTGGCGAAGCTTCCCACAAAATGTTGATGCGTGGTTTTACGAGTGTTCGTGATGCTGGTGGGCCAATTTTTCCCTTGAAATTAGCCATCGATAAAGGTAAAGTTGCAGGGCCTAGAATTTGGCCTTCGGGTGCAACGATTAGTCAAACAGCTGGTCACGGAGATTTTAGAACTCCTGATGAACGTTCGCGTCGTTTTTTTGGTAAAGCATCTCGTGCAGAGGAATTAGGAGCTACTTTTATTGCTGATGGAAGAGATGAAGTTTTGACTGCAACAAGAGAGAATTTACGTTTTGGTGCGAGTCAAATCAAATTAATGGCAGGTGGAGGAACGTCTTCTGCTTATGATCCGATTGATGTTACACAATATACTTTTGACGAAATGAAAGCTGCAGTTGATGCTGCTGAAGATTGGGGAACGTATGTAATTCTCCATTATCTTGCGTAACCATCTTTAAAATTTCGGCATTTGTAAACCATTTTTGAAGACGTAATATGTAACTATTTTGATCATCATTCAACTCAGGTTCAAACAAGAAATCCGTTCCCCATGCAAGCTTCACACCAAGTTTTTTTGCTAAAGGCCAAACTTTATCTTGACCATCCAAAACTGGTTTACGTTTTTCTTTTCGCTGCTCGTCCATGTTTTCATTATTATCCATCAAATTTTGAAGGCTTAACCAAACTCCTTTTTTGGCAAGAATTTTTAATGTTTCTTCATCTAACATTTGACCATGCTCAATTGACTTCACTCCTGCTTCCACAGCACGTTGCACAGCTCTCGGCGTATAGGCATGTACCATTGTTGCAATTATCTGGTTTAAGAAGCCCATATCCAGGGAAATTAGGTGTTGTAGAAGAACAAGCTTTAGCAGATTTGATTTTGGTTGATGGAAATCCGTTGAAAGATTTATCATTAATAGCTAATCCTGATAAAAACTTTTTAGTGATTATTAAAGGTGGTCAGATTTATAAGAATACAATTAAAACGAAAAAGTAAAATTATCATACATCATAAAAAAACGAGGTTAATTTTTATTTTACCTCGTTTTTTTAGTTATAAAATTAGAAATTTTAGATCTTATTTATCGGCTTGAAATTTGTTGAAAAAGTCAATGATTTATTCATAAAAATGTTGATTTTGAATAAGTAAAACTGTAAATTAATTATTAAATCTTAATAAAAATGTCAATACCAGAGAATATTTATAATAGAGTAATTCTTCCAGAAGATGAGATTATAGCTACTTTACTTATTGTCCATGGTATGCAAGAACATAGTGGGCGATATGAAAATTTTGCAAAGTATTTGGCTGACAAAGGAATTCTAGTTTTGTTATATGATCATTTAGGACATGGACAAACAGCTAAAATAGAAGAAGATTACAGTTTTTTCTGCTTAGACAATCCAAAAGAAAATTTAATAAATACGGCAAAAGAGTTAGCTAATTTGTTAGAGAATAAATACCCTTTATTACCACATTTTATTTTGGGACATTCAATGGGATCGTTTATAACACGTTGCCTACTTCAAGAATATGGAAATCATTTTGATGGTGCTATAATTATGGGAACAGGAGGTAGGATTCCTGGAATTAAATTATTGAGTAGTTTTTTAAGTCTTCTAAATAAATTGATTCCTCATAAAAGAAGTCAATTACTTAATACTATTTTTTTAAAATCGAATAATAAACATTTTCAAAATGAAGAAAATTTTCATGAGACTAATTGGTTTAGTTTAGATGAGTTAAATCGTTTAAATTTTCTGAAAGATCCTCTTTGCGGAATACCTTTCACTGTTAACGGTTTTTATACTTTGATTAATTTAAATATACAAGCAACAAAAAAGAATTGGACAAAAGATATACCGCAATCTTTACCTATTTATTTTGTGAGTGGAGCAGATGATCCAATTGGTGATTTTGGTAAAGGAGTTTTGCAATCGTATAAAGATTTAAAGCAAAATGGATTTCAATATGTAACAATGAAACTATATCCAAACTTGAGACATGAAATATTGAATGAATCTATCAAAGATGAAGTATATCAAGATATTGTAGATTGGTTAACGGTTTTGATAAATCATAAAAAAATAGAGCAAAAAGACGTTTAATAAATCTTTTTGCTCCAAAAAAATTATTCTCCTAAAAGAGCACCAGAAACATTCCAATAACTGAAACTATTTCCTTCTGGTTTTCCTTGCGGAATTTTTACTTGTATACTATGTTTTCCGGCTTTTAAATTGCCCAAATCTATAAAATATGGATTTGTGATTGTTCCAGGGCACCAGTTAGAACGACTATAATCAGATGATGATAAACCATTGTCAAAATTACCAGAAGCAGGATTGTAAGCGCGATACGAACCACAATCTTGTCTCCAAGGAACTATATTAAATACTTTTTGTCCATCAAGAAAAATACTATTTTCTTTCGGAACAAATTCATCACCATTTTCCCAACCGCCATGTCCAGTTGTTGTAAAACGTAATTTAGCATTGTTGTAATCTTCTTTCAACGTGAATTCTACTGTAAAACCATTCGGATTTTCGAACAAAGTAGGGTATTCTTGTCCAGCCATTTCCATCACATTTGCAGTATTGAAAATTGGTAAAACCTTTTTAATTGGCATTGTTGTAGAACCTGATGGATGAACAGAAATATTGGCAGAAATAATATGTCCGCCTTGATCATAATTTCCAATGAAGAAACCAATCAAAACTTCTTGATCAGATAATAAACCTTGAAATTCTGTGATTTCTTGACGATATTTTGCTTCGGTTTCCCATGTTTGATTTTTTAATTGAATATGATTGAATTTTTTAATTCCAAAAGGTGTGAAAAAGCGCATTAATTCAATAGTTGGCGAATAATTTTCTGTCAAAAAATAACCTTGATATTTCTTATTATTTGCAGATGTAAAAATCGGTAATTGATTAATTCCTTTTTGTAAACCATCCATAAATGTAATTTTAGAATCACGGGGAATCAAAAACACAGAACCAGTTCTGTCGTAAGCATCACCATTTGATTGTTGCGAAACATTTAAGAAAACTTGGCTTCCTACTTTAATTTGAGGAATTTTAATTTTTCGAACCACAACAGTTCCATTAGCAAAGCGATAAATTGAATCATTTGACGAAAAATCTTTACTAAAGTTAACTTGTTGATGTGATAAAAGTGGAATATCAACGAATTTACTTTTCCAAATAATGTCTTTATATGTCAATAAATCAACTCTATTTTGATGCAATTCTTTTTGGATAAATTGACTTGGAATCAAATCTTTTTCGCGTTCTATTTTCGAAGCTCGAATCGTTGAATTATTATTTCGTGTAAGTTCTAACACAAAACCTAAATTCATTCCAACCATTGTTGGAGAAGCATTCAATTCCATATTGTCAACAAACCAAACGTCTATTGTATTCGAATTAATATTTGTTGTTGCTTTTTTACAACGTAAACCTAAAATTCGTTTTGTTTCTTTAGAAATTGTAAAAACAGATTTATTGAACGCGACAGAATCATTTGTAATAATAGAATTAGTCGGGTCAAATTGTGTAATCAAGGAAATAATTGATGGGTTTGTTTTGGTATAATAAAACATTTCATCAGGATAATTTGAAGAATTACTAAAACTTTGTTGCTTTCCAATAACGGTTTCTTTTGTATTCGCAATAACTTGTATGGGGTTATTTTCTTCGACTTTCTTTCCATTCGAAAAGCGTTCGTACGTAATTTTGTAGGTTTCCTGTGCATCAAGAACAATAGCCTGAATACAAAAAATGATAAGTAGAATTGATTTCAATTTCATGTGTGATAAATAAAAAAGGTTTACAAACGAATTGTAAACCTATAAAAATATATGATTGTATGAAAAAATATCTTACACAAAAGCATTAATTCCTGTCACATCTGCTCCAGTAATCAATAAATGGACATCATGCGTTCCTTCGTAAGTAATCACTGATTCAAGATTTGCTGCATGTCGCATCATAGGGAAATCGCCTACAATTCCCATTGCACCGATAATTTGACGAGATTCTCGCGCAATATCAATAGCCATTTTTACATTGTTGCGTTTTGCCATAGAAATTTGTTCAGGAGTTGCTTTATTTTCGTTTTTCAACGTTCCTAATCGCCAACATAACAACTGAGCTTTCGTAATTTCTGTAATAAATTCAGCTAATTTTTTCTGTTGCAATTGATAAGAAGCAATCGGTTTTCCAAATTGTGTTCGTTCTAACGAATATTTCAAAGCAGATTCGTAACAATCAATTGCAGCGCCAATTACACCCCAAGAAATTCCGTATCGAGCCGAGTTTAAACAAGATAATGGTCCGCGTAAACTACTTACTTCTGGTAAAATTTGAGAAGCTTCAATCTTGACATTTTCGAAAACTAATTCACCTGTTTTTGAAGCTCTTAATGACCATTTATTCAATGTTTCTGGCGTTGTAAAACCTTGCATACCGCGTTCTACAATAACACCACGAATTTTTCCTTCTTCATCTCTTGCCCAAACAACTGCAATATCACAAATTGGTGAATTTGTAATCCACATTTTTGCTCCATTTAAGATATAATGATCATCATTTTTAGTCAAACGAGTTTCCATTCCGCCAGGATTTGAACCGTGATTTGGTTCAGTTAATCCAAAACTTCCAACGAATTCTCCTGAAGCTAATTTTGGTAAATATTTGCGTTTTTGTTCTTCAGATCCAAAAGAAAAGATTGGATACATCACCAACGAAGATTGTACTGATGTAGCAGAACGAACAGCCGAATCGCCGCGTTCTAATTCTTGCATGATTAATCCATACGACATTTGGTCCAATCCTGCACCTCCATATTCTTCAGGAATATAAGGTCCTAAAGCACCAATTGCGCCTAATTTTTTCATTAAATCTGGAATATCTTTATGATGTTGCGCAGCATCATCTATCACAGGTTTTATTTCGTTGTCCACAAAATCTCGAACAGATTGACGAATTAATTTGTGTTCTTCTGTCAATAAATCATCAATCTTAAAATAATCTGTAGTTGAATTCATTTTATGCGGTTTTATTTTATTAAATCTAACGATTATTCACTAAATTAAAAATTATTCTGAATAATATTTATTAAAAATTTTAATTTATGAAACTTTTGACTAATTTAGGTAAAAGTTAAAAACACAAAATAACACAAAAAAATGATAGAAAACGAATTAAAAGAATTAGGTATTTCTTCCGAAAATCTTGGAACATCAACAGGAAATACTTGGTTTGGAAAAGGTGAAGAGCTTTCTTCTTACTCGCCAGTAGACGGAAAATTGATTGGAAAAGTTAAGTCATCAACAAAAGATGATTATGAAGAAGTGATAAAAAAAGCACAAGTTGCTTTCAAAGAATGGCGAATGATTCCTGCTCCGAAACGAGGAGAAATTGTGCGTCAATTCGGAGAGAAACTTCGTGAGAAAAAGGCTTCCTTGGGAAAATTGGTTTCGTATGAGATGGGAAAATCTTATCAAGAAGGTTTGGGTGAAGTGCAAGAAATGATTGATATCTGTGATTTTGCTGTTGGATTATCGCGTCAATTATATGGTTCGACAATACATTCGGAAAGACCTTTGCATCGCATGTACGATCAATATCATCCGCTTGGAATTGTAGGCGTGATTTCTGCGTTCAATTTTCCAGTTGCAGTTTGGTCTTGGAATACATGTTTAGCGATGGTTTGCGGTGATGTTGTAGTTTGGAAACCAAGTGAAAAAACACCTTTGTGTGCGGTTGCGTGTCAACATATTTTAGCAGAAGTTTTAAAAGCAAATAATATTTCAGAAGGCGTTTCTTCTTTGGTAATGGGCGATAAAACAATCGGTGAATTAATTGCGCAAGATGCTCGTGTGGCTTTGGTTTCTGCAACAGGTTCTACGCGAATGGGAATTGAAGTGAATAAAGTTGTTGCTGCTCGTTTGGGTAAAACAATTTTAGAATTAGGTGGAAATAATGCGATTATTGTTACGCCAGATGCTGATTTAAAAGTTATGCTAACTTCGGCTGTTTTTGGGGCAGTTGGTACGGCTGGACAGCGTTGTACAACAACAAGACGTTTGATTGTTCACGAGTCGATTTATGATAAAGTAAAAGAATCGTTGGTAAATGCTTACAAACAAATAAAAATAGGTAATCCGTTGGATACAGCAAATCATGTTGGTCCATTGATTGATAAACATGCGGTTGAAATGTATTCAAAAGCATTAGAAAAAATTAATGAAGAAGGAGGAAAGATTATCGTTGAAGGAGGAATTTTAGAAGGAAATGGTTTTGAAAGCGGTTGCTATGTAAAGCCTGTTATTGCTGAGGTTGAGAATCATTTTGATATTGTTCAACATGAAACTTTTGCTCCAATTTTATATTTAATCAAATATTTTGGAGATGTGTTAAATGCAATTGAAATTCAGAATAATGTGGCACAAGGTTTATCGTCTTCTATTATGACAAATAATCTTCGTGAAGCTGAATTATTCTTGAGTCAGCAAGGCTCTGATTGTGGAATTGCAAATGTAAATATCGGAACTTCTGGAGCTGAAATTGGCGGCGCTTTCGGTGGAGAAAAGGAAACTGGAGGTGGGCGTGAGTCAGGTTCGGATGCTTGGAAAGCGTATATGCGACGACAAACGAATACAATTAATTATTCGACAGAAGTGCCATTGGCGCAAGGAATTAAGTTTGATTTTTAAAAATTTACAGAGATGAGTACAGTACACGAAAGATTAGCAAAACATATATTGGCAGATGGATATCCGATTGTAATGGATATGGATAAGTCGCATGGATCCTATGTTGTAGACGAAAATGGCATTGAATATTTGGATTTATTTTCAATGTTTGCTTCGACTGCGATTGGTTATAATCATCCACATTTGATGGCGAAAATAGATTTTTTAGGTCGAAATGCAGTCAATAAACCTGCGATGTCAGACATTTATACAAAAGATTACGCCGATTTAATTGATACATTTGAGCGTGTAGCGATGCCGAAAGAATTGCAATATTTATTTTTTATTTCTGGTGGAACATTGGCAGTAGAAAATGCATTGAAAACGGCTTTTGATTGGAAAACAAGATTAAACTTTTCGAGAGGAATTGAGAAAGAAGCAAGTGATGTTATTCATTTTAAACAAGCTTTTCATGGGCGTTCTGGTTATACATTATCGCTAACGAATACGAAAGATCCTCGTAAATACGAATATTTTCCAAAGTTTGATTGGCCAAGAATTGAAAATCCAAAACGAATTTATCCTGTTACAGAAGATAATTTATGCAAGGTTGTTGAGGCTGAAAAACGTGCGATTGAACAAATTGAAAATGCTTTAGAAACACGCAAAAATAAAGTTGCTTGTATTATTATTGAGCCGATTCAAGGTGAAGGAGGAGATAATTATTTTCGAAAAGAATTCTTTCAGAAATTGAGAGAAATTTGTGATAGAGAAGAGATTTTATTGATTTTTGATGAGGTACAAACAGGAATGGGAATGACTGGTAAAATGTGGGCTTTTCAGCATTATGATGTGATTCCTGATGTGATTTCGTTTGGAAAGAAAACACAAGTTTGTGGAATTTTAGCGAATAAAGAAAAGTTAGATCAAATTCCGAATAATGTTTTCAAGGAATCAAGCCGTATTAATTCGACTTTTGGTGGAAATTATATCGATATGTTGCGTTTCAAATTAATTTTAGAAGTGATCGAACAAGAAAAATTAGTAGAAAATGCGGCAGAAAAAGGTAAATATATTTTATCAAAATTGAATGAAATAGCAAAAGAGACGAAGAAAATTCATTCGGTTCGTGGATTAGGATTGTTCATTGCGTTTGATTTTTCATCAGATTTGGATCGTTCAGAGTTCATCAAAACATGTTTCGAAAATCACATGATTATTCTTCCTTGTGGTGAAAACTCTGTGCGAATGCGCCCTCATCTCAATATTTCTGAAGAAGATACCAATAAAGCAATAGAAATTATTAAATTAGCGTTAAAATAAACAGCAAAAGCAACCAAGCAAAGGTTGCTTTTTTAATTTTGTAAAAGATAAAACTAAGGTATGATAGATTCTTTTTTCTTCGATTTTGACGGAACATTACAAGGTTTTGAAAACCATGAAATCAGTGATTCGACAATCGAAGCGTTGAAATTATTAAAACAAAAAAATAAAAAAATATACATCGCAACAGGACGAAATATGGTGGATATGCCCGAACATATTTTTGATTACGGTTTTGATGGTTATATCAATAATAATGGTGGAATGTGCTCGGACGAAAACCGTCAATCATTTTTTGTAGATTATATTAATCCTAATGATATAGAGGCTTTGTTGCAATATGATGATGAAAATCCATTTTCATTTTCGTATATGACGAAAGAAGCGTTTAGTATTAATCGTGTGAATGATAATGTAGAAAAATCGTTTGCATATTTTGGAATGGAAGTTCCAGAAGTGGTTGATCCTCGAACTTTACCGAAAGATAATATCATGCAAATGAACTTTTTTGTAAACGAAGAACAAGAAGATTATTTGATGAAAAATGTGTTGACAAATAGTGTAGGAACACGTTGGATAGAATATTTTGCTGATATAAATCCGAAGGATATTAGTAAAATGCGCGGAATAGAACGAATGGCTGATCGCGATAATTTAGATTTATCTAAAACAATGGCTTTTGGCGATGGAGGTAACGATATTAGTATGTTGAAAGGTTGTAAAATTGGTGTAGCAATGGGCGATGCGAAGGAGAATGTGCGAGAAGCTGCGGATTATTATACAACTTCTGCGGATAATCACGGAATATGGAATGCGCTGAAACACTTTGAGATAATTTAGAAACTTATTTTAATTTATATAGAAAAAATCCAACTTCGGTTGGATTTTTTTCTTTTCCCAATGTTGTGTTAATTATATATTCTATTATTGTAGAATTGAAAAATAAAAATTATTTTAGAGTATTAATTATAAACTACAACATAATGAAACAATTATTATTAGCTGGATTTTTACTTTTTTCGAATTTTGGTTTTGGGCAAGAAAAGCTTATTGTCGATTATAAATACGATATAAAGCATGATGAAGAAAAAATAAAGGAGTTTGAAAGAGAGCAAGCACAAAAAGGAGGAGGTACAATAAAAATTGGAGGGTCTCCAAATATTTATTATCAATTAGAATATAATGATAATCAGTCCATTTACAAAAAAATAGAAACTATCAATAATGATCAAAATGGTAGCTCTATGGGGGCTTTTTCAATTAATATTGGAGGAGAATATAAAGATCTGATTAATGAAATAAGTAAGAAAGCGTTTCGCCAAGAAGTCGTTTTAGATAAACAAAATTTTATTGTGGTTACTCCATATAAAGATTATGAATGGAAAATTACAGATATTGAAGATACGATTTTGGGTCACAAAGTAAAAAAAGCTATTGGTAATGATAAAGGTAAGCAAATAGCAGCTTGGTTTGCGCCAGATATTAAGGTTGATGCAGGACCAAATCAAGTGAATGGATTGCCAGGTTTGATTCTGAAAACGGTGAGCGAAACGGGCGGTAAATTTGGTTCGATTATGACTTATGAAGCGGATAAAATTACCTTAAACCCTAAGAAAATGTCTAAAACTAAACCTTTAAAAGGTGAAGAAATAACACAAGAAGAATTTAAAAAATTGCAAGATGAATCTCGTCAAAAAATGAGAGAATCTTTTTCGATAGGAGTGGACAAAAAATAATTTTGAATGAAATATTTAGTAATTTTCATTAGTTTTTTTTGTAGTTTAGTTCAAGCGCAAGAAGCTCTAGAGATTGTATATGAAGAAGTTTCTATTCCTAGAATTATAGGAAAAGATGGGAAGGAAGAAAAATTGGATGATGATTTTATAAAAGCACTTTCTGTTCCAAAAAATTATGTGCTACAAATAGAAAAAGGAAAAAGTGTTTTTTCCAAGATTGAGAAAATTAATAATTCACAAGGTAACGCATCGGTTACGATGTATGGTATTTTTTCGTATAATTTTGAACAAGATTTCAATCAAAATAAAATGAAACAAGAATGGATGATAGAGAATAAAAAATACCTTGTAACTGATACCATTTCTACACATTATAAATACGAATTAACGCAAGAAAAATCTACTTATTTGGGTTTTGATGTTAAACAAGCAGTTGTAAAATATGATGATAATAATAAATCAATTATTTGGTATGCACCAAGTTTACCCAAACGTTTTGGTCCAAAAGAATTTATTAATCTTCCAGGTTTGGTATTAAAAGTAGAATCTATTCGAAATGGAATTATTGATCCATCTTATTCTTTGAAAGCAACTTCTGTTACAACGAAAGATCATTTAGAATTTAAGAAATTATTCAAGGCAAAGGAAATTTCTAAAGCCGAATTTGAAAAATTGAGAGCTGATTATAACCAACAAAGTTCGAATGAACATCAAGGAGTAGATAAAGAATAACCAAATATAAACTATGAAAAAATTATTATTGATTGTATTAAGCAGCTTGTGTTATTTTGCAAATGCGCAAGATATTTTAGAAGTAGAATATGATGTATATACAGTATATGATGCAAGTAAAACTCAAGGTTCAGTTACAATTGACAATCGAAAATTGAGTAAAGATGAAACGATTAGGTATTTCACTGAACAAATGAAAATTCCTAGACCTTATATATTAATAACGGATAAAACGGCTTCTAATTATAATCAAAAACCAACACTAAATGGTGGAAATTCAATAAGTTATAGTTCGACACAAGGAAATGGATTGTATTACAAAGACTTGCTTGAAAATTATTATATGCACGAATCGGTTGGTTTTGGAATGGATCGAATTATCAAAGATTCTATTCCTAAAATTAATTGGATTATAACACGCGAGAAGAAAAAAGTCTTAGGTTTTGATGTTCGTAAAGCAACCGCAAAAATCAATAAAGAAGAGTTTACAGCTTGGTTTGCTACTTCCTTGTCTTTTCCTTCGGGGCCAGATAAGTATATGGGATTACCTGGTTTGATTTTAGAATTAGAAAGAAAAACGAACGACGATGCTGATATGGTTATTACATACAAAGCAACATCTGTAAAAGAAGCGAAGAAAAATGTAACAATAAATCAACCTAAGAAAGGGAAAATTGTTGATTTCAAAACGTATAAAGCAGAAATGGATGCTTTTTTTAAGAAACAACAAGAAATGAATAGTCAAGGAGTGGATAAAAATTAAGTTTATAGTAAAGTTTGAGAATAGTAAATATGATTAATTTTTCTCTTTTATAATATTGTGTTAAATGTTAGTTCAATTATTAAAGAATTATAAAATTAAAATTATTTTAGAGTATTAATTATCAAACTACAACAAAATGAAACGAATTTTACTTTATGGATGTTTACTTTTTTCTAATATTGGTTTTGCGCAAGAAAACTTAACTGCTTATTACCAATATTCAACATCTTTTAAGGATATGGATGGTGGAGTAAAAATAGTTTATGAACTAAATCAGAAAGGTAGCGAAGCGAATTTTGAAATCAAGAAAAATGATAGATTTTATGATGGTAAGCTCTATCAATATATAAATTATAAAGATAAGATTTCAGAAACTCAACGAAATTATAAAGGTAAAAGAGCTGTAATTTATAAAAATTACAATAAGATTGATTGGGCTTTTAAAGATGAAACAAAAGTTGTTAATAATTGTAATGCGAAACGTGCAGACTATCAATTTGAAGAAGGTAATTTAACACATACGATAGAAGTTTGGTATTGTCCATCTGAAGTTCGTTTTTCTCCAATTGTTGAAGAGGTTAATTTTTTTGATATTCCAGGATATGTAATTTCTTACAAAGAAACACTAAACAATAAAGTGAAAAAGGTTTCAATGATAACTGAATATAATTTATTGGAGTTTAAAGAAAATAATACGATTCAGATAAAACGTCCAAATGAAGGTGAAAGAATAAATTATGATTTAATTGATAAAGGATTTACAACTTCAAATAATTAATATTGAATGAAAAAATATTTTACGCTGTTTTTTTGCTTAACATTTTATGTTATGAATGCGCAAGAAAATTTAACTGCTTATTACCAATACAAAACTTCATTTCTTAACTCAAACTTAAATGGTGTTTCAATAGTTTATGAACTTAATAAAAAAGGAGATGAAGCAAATTTTGAAATCAGAAAAAATGATAGATTTTATGATGGACAAATATACAATTATGTAAATTACAGAGATAAGATAGCAGAAACACAGCGAAATTATAAAGATAAAAGAGCTATAATCTTCAGTAATTTTAAGAAAATTGATTGGGTTTTTAAAGATGAGACAAAAGTTATTAATAATTGTAATGCGAAACGTGCAGACTTTCAATTTGAAGTTGGCAAATTAACACATACGATAGAAATATGGTATTGTCCATCTGAAATCCGATTTTCCCCAATTGATCAGGATATTAATTATTTTGATATTCCAGGATATATCATTTCCTATAAAGAAACACTAAACAATAAAGCTAAAATGGTAACCGAATATAATTTATTGGAGTTTAAAGAAAATAATACGATTCAGATAAAACGTCCAAATGAAGGTGAAAGAATAAATTATGATTTAATTGATAAAGGATTTACAACTTCAAATAATTAATATTGAATGAAAAATATTTTTACGCTGTTTTTTTGCTTAACATTTTATGTTATGAATGCGCAAGAAAATTTAAAAATAGAGTATGAATTCAGAAATGAATTTGATTATCAAAATGCCTCAGATGCTAAGAGTAGAGATATGTACAAAAATAGTAATGATAATCGGTTGTATTTTGAATTGATTACATCTAAAGACGAATCTACTTTTAATAAAATTGATCGAGTAGATAATTCACAAAATAAAAGTGGAATGTCAATAAGTTTTGTTAGTGGTCCTGGAGGATTTTTTTATAAAAATTTAAAAGACAATAATTCACTTTCTGAAATTAATTTTAATGGTAAAAATCTCCTTATTTCTGATTCAATTCCACAATATAAATGGATACTTAAAAAAGAAAATTCTAAAATTTTAGGATTTGATGTCAAAAAAGCAATTTTACAAGAATCAGAGAATACATTTGTAGAAGCTTGGTATGCGCCAAAGCTCAATTATAAAAATGGACCAACAAATTATGGCGGATTACCTGGTGTAATTCTAAAAATTATTTTAAACAATAAAGAAGGAAATCAGTTGAATAAGCAAATTTACGTTGCAACAAAAGTTGAAGTGAGTGATAAATTCAAAATAAATAAACCAACCAAAGGAAAACAGATAAGTCAAGCCGATTTTGAAGAAATGGTTGAAGAAGAAAACCGAAAATTTAATGAAATGTTTTTACAAAAATAAGATACGAAAAAAGGATTTCAATTGAAATCCTTTTTGATATTAAGTAATAGTTATTTGTAATCTATACCGGTAGTGCATTTGTAT